>DAHWEX010000071.1 GCA_027326205.1 Actinomycetota bacterium | reverse complement strand
CTGGCCGGGCTGAAGCCCGCCTACTACACCGAGGCCTACGCCGCGCGCTTCCCCGAGATCACCTGGCAGGTCACCGCCGGAAGCTCCTCGCCGCTCACCGACGGCGCCTCGGCCGCGCTGATCATGAGCGAGGAGAAGGCGGCCGAACTCGGCCTGCGGCCCCGGGCCCGGTTCCACGCCTTCGCGGTGTCCGGCAGCGACCCGCTGCTGATGCTGACCGGCGTCATCCCGGCCACCGAGAAGGTGCTGCGGCGCAGCGGCCTGACGATCGACGCCATCGACGCCTACGAGGTCAACGAGGCGTTCGCGCCGGTGCCGCTGGCCTGGGCGCAGGAGTTCGGTGCCGACCAGGACAAGCTCAACCCGCGCGGCGGCGCGATCGCCCTCGGCCACCCGCTTGGCGGCTCCGGCACCAAGCTGATGGCGACGCTGCTGAACTACCTGGAGGCCACCGGCGGCCGCTACGGCCTGCAGACCATGTGCGAGGGCGGCGGAATGGCGAACGCCACGGTCATCGAGCGGCTGTGAGCGAGCCTGCGAGCGAACCGGCAAGCACGGTGCGTCCGCGAATGCGGACTCCGAGCGCCAGCGAGGTGTCCTCATGAGCGTGCCCGTACGCGGGCTCGAACCAGGCAAACGGGCGGCCCTGGTCGTCAACGAGATGCAGAACGCGATCGCCAACCCGGCCTACATCGGCACCCCGCTGGCCGGGCAGGTGACCGAGCGCGGCGTCGTCGCCAGGATCAACGCCCTCGCGGCGGCGTTCCGCGCGGCCGGCGCGCCGGTGATCTTCACCGTGATCGCCGCCCGCCGGGCCGACTTCGCGGGCTTCCGTGTCAACTGCGCGCTCGCGGCCGGCATCCGCCGCAAGGGGCACCTGGTGGCCGGCACCGTCGGCGCCGCCGTCCACGACGACCTGGTCGTCGAGCCGTCCGACACCGTCTGCCACCGCTCGCACGGCATGGCCCCGTTCACCGGCACCGACCTGGACGCCACCCTGCGCGGCCTCGGCGTCGACACGGTCGTGCTCAGCGGCGTCTCCACCAACATCGCGCTGCCCGGGGCGGCCACCGAGGCGGTCGGGCTGGGCTACGGCGTGGTGCTGGCCGAGGACTGCTCGGCGGGAGCCACACCGGAGACCCACCAGATGCAGGTCACCATGCACCTGCCGCTGCTGGCGACGGTCGCCGACGCCGCCTCGGTCATCGCGTCGCTGCCGGGCATTGCGCCGGCTGGCGCTCAGCCCCGCGGCGGCTGACCGCGCGCCCCGCGTCCAGGCCGGCCCCCCGGCCAGGGTGATGCCGACGACTTAGGCCGGCGAGCCGGTGCCGGGCCGCACCGCCGCCCGCCCAGGCGGCTAACACGGAAACTTTGCACTACGCGGAAAGAAAGCACGCCCTGGACGTGCGGAAGTTCCACCTAGTGCAAAGTTTCCACGCTAGCGCCGCGCGGCCAATCAGGCGTAAAGGGCAAACCGGGACCTATCGGGCGGCGGGTGGGGGCCCGATTCAGCGGCTTGCCGCTGGCCGGGCCGCCAAAATGGGTAGTATTATATATTTAGTGATACGATTGACGGCAAGCTGAGACCCGGAGGGCGCATGAGGGCAGCACGGTGCGAGCAGTACGGCGGTCCGGAAAACGTCGTCGTCCGCGACATCCCCAGTCCCGGGGTCACCCCGGGTCACGTGCTGGTGGACGTGGCCGCCGCGGCGGTGAACTACCCCGACCTGCTGCTCATCGCCAACCGCTATCAGGTCTCGGCCGCGCCGCCGTTCACCCCCGGCAGCGAGTTCGCCGGCCGGGTGGCCGCGGTCGGCGAGGGGGTGACCGGGCTGTCGCCCGGCGACCCGGTCTACGGGTCGGTCTTCACCGGCGCGATGGCCGAACAGGTGCTGGCGCCGGCCCGCGCGGTCGCGCCGGTCCCCCCGGGCCTGTCGCTGACCGAGGCGGCCGCGTTCCGGGTGACCTACCTGACCGCCTACCACGCGCTGGTGACGGCCGGGGACCTGCGCCCGGGGCAGTGGGTGGTGGTCCTCGGGGCGGCCGGCGGGGTCGGCACGGCCACGGTCGACGTCGCGGCCCGGCTGGGGGCCCGGGTGATCGCGGCCGCGTCCTCGCCGGAACGGCTCAAGGTCTGCGCGGCGCTCGGCGCCGAGGCGGGCATCGACTACGCGCGCGAGGACCTCAAGCAGCGCATCAGGGAGATCGCCGGCGACGGCGCCGACCTGGTGGTCGACCCGGTGGGCGACCGCTGGGCCGAGCCCGCGCTGCGGGCGATCCGCTGGGGCGGCCGGTTCGTGAGCGTCGGCTACGCCGGCGGCGACATTCCCCGCATCCCGCTCAACATCGTCCTGCTCAAGAACATCACGGTCCGCGGGCTCGAGCTGCGGACGTGGACCGAGCGGCTGCCGCAGGAGACGGCGCGCGCCAGGCAGGCGCTGACCGAGCTGGTCGCCGGGGGCATGCGGCCCGCCGTGTCCGAGGTACACGACCTCGCCGACGTGGCCGCCGCGCTCCGGCGGGTCGCCGACCGGCTGCCGACGGGCAAGGTCGTCATCCGGGTAAAGCCCTGACCGCCCGGCGCGTCAACCGCGTCAGCGTGTCAAACCGCGTCAGCGTGACAACAAGGAGGAGCCAATGGCGGAGCCGGTAACGGTCGAGCGGCACGGCCACGTCCAGGTCATCACCATCAACCGCCCGGCGGCGCGCAACGCCCTCGACGGCGCGGCCGCCCGCGCCCTGGCGGCGGCGGCCGACGACCTCGACGCCGACGACGCGCTGCGGGCCGGGGTGCTGACCGGCGCGGGCGGCACGTTCTGCGCGGGGATGGACCTCAAGGCCTGGATGCGCGGCGACAAACCGGTGATTCCGGGCCGTGGCTTCGGCGGCATCACGATCACGCCGCCGCGCAAGCCGCTCATCGCCGCGGTGGAGGGCTACGCGCTGGCCGGCGGGTTCGAGCTGATGCTGGCGTGCGACCTGGTGGTGGCGGCCGAAGGCAGCAAGCTCGGCGTGCCCGAGGTCAAGCGCGCGCTGGTGGCGGGCGGCGGCGCCGCCCTGCTGCTGCCCCGGCGCATCCCGTTCGCGGCGGCGATGGAACTGCTGCTGACCGGCGAGCAGGTCAGCGCGGCCAGGGCGGCGGAGCTGGGCCTGGTCAACCGGGTGGTCCCAGACGGCGCGGCCCTGGACGGCGCGCTCGAGCTGGCCGCGGTCATCGCGGCCAACGGGCCGCTGGCGGTGGCCGTCACCAAGCGGATCGCCCGGGCCCAGGCCGACTGGACGGTTGCCGAGGGCTGGCAGCGGCAAGAAGAACTGTACAAGCCGGTGTTCGACTCGGCCGACGCCCGCGAGGGCGCCGCCGCCTTCGCGGAGAAGCGGGCCCCGGTCTGGCGCGGCATGTGAGCCAAGTCAGCATTTCACTCAAATCAGTAAACTGATATTATCGATTAACGTCCGGCCGGCGGGCCGGGCAGCGCTGGCGGGCCGACCCGGCCAGCAGGTTCACCAGGTCAGGGAGTGCGGCGAATGGCTGTGAAGTTTCGTGCCGGGCAGCAGCTGGTCAGCGCGGTCGACAGCACGGCGGTGATCGTCATCCGGGCACCCGCCGGGGAGTGTACGCTGACCTGCGGCGGCGTGCCGATGTCGGTCGCCGGCCAGCCGGCCACGGGTCAGCCGGCCACGGGCGCGGCCCCCGATCCGTCGCTGATGGGCGGCACCCAGATCGGCAAACGCTACGTCGACGAGGCGGACACCATCCAGGTGCTGTGCACCAAGGCCGGCGACGGCACCCTCGCGCTCGACGGCGAGCCGCTGGTCGTGCAGGCAGCCAAGCCGCTGCCGGCCTCGGACTGAGCGGAGACCCGCTCGTGCGCTTGACGCTGCTGCTCGATATGGCCACCGACGGGTTCGGTGACCGCGTCCTGGTCGGGCGACGGTCCGGCGGGATGACCGCCGCGGGGCTCGCCCGGCGGTCGCACGCCGGCGCCGCGCTGCTGCGCGAGCGCGCGGCCGACGCGCTCGTCTACCTGGACGTCAACGGCCCGGCCTTCCCGGTCGCGCTGTTCGCGGCCGCCCGGGCGGGGGTGCCGCTCGTCCCGCTGAACTACCGGCTGGGACAGCGGCAGCTGGACGCGCTGCTCGCCCGGCACCCGAAGGCGCTGGGCATCGGCGCCCCCGGCGCGCTGGCGCACTTCGAGCGGGCCGGGATCGAGGCGATGTCCGCCGCGGCCTGGCTGGAACAGACCAGTGCCGGCCACGGCGAGGTCAGCGAGGCGCCCGCCACCCACGACAACGCCAGTGACGAGGACCCGGTCGCCGTCGTCATCTACACCAGCGGCACCACCTCCGAGCCCAAGGGCGTGCTGCTGCGCCACGAGAACCTCGTCTCCTACGTGCTGGGGTCGGTCGACTTCGCGTCGGCCGCCGAGACCGAGGCGGCGCTGGTCAGCGTCCCCCCGTATCACATCGCCGCCGTCGCCAACGTGATCACCAACCTCTACGCCGGCCGCCGCACGCTCGTGCTCGAAGCCTTCACCCCCGCGCAGTGGCTGCGCACGGTCCGCGAGGAAGAGGTCAGCAGCGCGATGGTGGTGCCGACCATGCTGGCGCGGATCATCGACAGCCAGGAAGACCGGTCGGTGCCGTCGCTGCGGTCGCTGTCCTACGGCGGTGCCCCCATGCCGGCCGCGCTGATCGAGCGGGGACTGCGGGAGTGGACGGACGTCGACTTCGTCAACGCGTACGGACTGACCGAGACCAGTTCGACCGTCGCCCTGCTCGGCCCGGAGGATCA
>DAHWEX010000055.1 GCA_027326205.1 Actinomycetota bacterium | reverse complement strand
GGCCGGCGCGGCCGGCTTGGCCGCCGGGGCCGGCGCTGGCGAGGGCGGCGCGACGGGGGCGGCGGGGGGCGGAGCAACGGCCCGTTCGGTCGCGGTGTTGCTTTCCACCCCGGCGGACTGGGACAGCTCGTCCCGGTCGATCTCGACGCTCAGCGTCGCCGGGTCCTCGCCGGCGAGTTGGGCGGCACGCTCGGAGGCGGAGAGGATGCCGAGCTCGGCGCGCGTCTCGTAGGGCAGGTGGTCGAGGGCGAGGCGGCGGAAGACGTAGTCCATGATCGAGCCCGCGATGCGGATGTCCGGGTCGTCGGTCATGCCGGCCGGCTCGAACTTCGTGTTGGTGAACTTGGCGACGTAGGACTCGAGCGGGATGCCGTACTGGAGGCCGACGGAGATCGCGATCGAGAACGCGTCCATGACGCCCGCCATCGTGGAGCCCTGCTTGCCGAGCTTGAGGAAGACCTCGCCCAGGCCGTCGTCGGGGTAGGTCGAGGCGGTCATGTAGCCCTCGGCCCCGGCCACGTTGAACTTCGTCACGGTCGCGGAGCGGGTCTTGGGCAGGCGCTTGCGGACCGGGCGGTGCTCGTGCGGCTCGGGCGCCGCCGTCGGCGCGGCCGCCTGGACGGGGGCCTCTTGCTTCTTCTTGGCGGACAGCGGCTGGCCGACCTTGCAGTTGTCGCGGTAGATCGCCAGGGCCTTGAGGCCGAGCTTCCAGCCCTCGAAGTAGATCTGCTCGACGTCCTCGACGGTCGCGCTCTCCGGCATGTTGACGGTGTTGTGGTTCATGATCCCGTTGGCAACGAATGCGTGCGTCGTAGGTACTGAGAGGTCGTAGACCTCCGCCTCACCCGCATCGTCAACGAACTCGACTGGGGAGAAATGCAGATTGCCATCGATGACCTGGCGGAGCCAATCCGGAAGTTCGACTCCAGGCAGGGTCGAGACACGCTCCACGGATCGCCGGGTGACGTGCGGGCTGCGTGGGTCAAGAAGGAAGGTAAACGCACTCCGCCAACTCTGTCCGTTCTTCCGCCCGGCGGCCTTGGGAATCAGATCATAGAGTTCGCGGCCGTTGATGCCCGGGATCACGTCTGCGCTGCCGGTGCGGTAGTCCCTGGTCAGGAACTCCGTCGTCCGCGCGGCCTTGTCCGGCTCAAGGAAGGGCACCAGGCTCGCCATAAGCTGCGCCTGAAGTCCTGAGGCGTAGACCTCGTGGTAGTCCTTACCATTCTCTGTGTTGTGCGTGGTGACCCGGCCGTGCAGGACGCCGAGATTCGTCATGACCGCCTGGAGATCATCCAGGAGTGCGGGGCTGTCCAGGCAGATACCCCACTTACCCTGGCCACTGGAGAAGCTTACGTACGCGTCCAGCGCTAGTCCCTGCAGGAACGCCATCACCATCTCGCGGGGAGAGCGGAGGACGACATCGGGGATCCGCTTGTTCATAGCCCGGGAGCCACAACCCAAGGCTTCGAGGAACTCGACGATCGTCTTCGACGTGACATCCACTTCCGGGCATCTGCCGCCGTGGCTGACGATCCTCGCCTGCACGCCAAACAGATCCGTCCAGGCTCGGGCAACGCGCTCAAGCACCCCCGGAGCCGAGTTGGTGATCTTCACGGTCCAGGTGGAGCGGACCGTGCAGCCTTCCGACGCGTATGCACCGAGCAGGAAAGCGAGTTCACTGCTCATCTCGTCCGGAAGGCGGACATCCCGCTGGCAGCCATAGAGCGGGGAGGTGCGGACGTTCCGCAGCGATGCCGGCACCGAGGCCCACAGTTCGGCACCATACTGCACCGCTACCGAGTCGCCTTCCCTGATCTCGCCTAGCGTCTTCCACGTGAGGCCACCGTCTCCCGCCACGAGTAGCCGGTGCGGGTAGGTGCCAGTGATGGAATGCCCCGAGCGAAGCCTGACCTTGCGTACCGGGCGCACACCGCCGTAGTAGAAGGCATCGGCCTTCCTGTCGCCATCGAGCGATGAGATAACCAGGCGCTCTTCGCGGAAGGTGTCCTCGGCCTCACCCTGGTGCAGGTCCCGGATGCGGATAAGTCCCTCCGCCGAGGCGACGAGTGAATCGCCCGTCACGCACTTGGAGATCGAGCCGGACAGGAACGGCTGCACGGCGGCCATCATCCGGACGTGGCCCATCGGGGAGATGGAGCGCTCGCCCATCGCGCAGTCGAAGACCTCGTAGTGCTCCGTCCGCAGGCCCGGGGCGTTCACCACGTGGCCGTGCTCGGCGATGTACTCGGTGATCGCCTCGGCCTGTTCGGGCTGGTAGCCCAGGTTCCTCAGGGCGCGCGGGACGGTCTGGTTCACGATCTGCATCGAACCGCCGCCGACCAGCTTCTTGAACTTGACCAGGGCGAGGTCCGGCTCGATGCCGGTGGTGTCGCAGTCCATCATGAAGCCGATCGTGCCGGTCGGCGCGAGGAGGCTGGCCTGGGCGTTGCGGTAGCCGCTGGCCTCACCCAGGGTGAGGCACTCCTGCCAGGTCTTGTTGGCCAGGTCGAGGATGGCCTGGTCGAAGCGCGCGACCGGCGTGACGCCCGCGCTCGCGTCGGCGTGCATGCGCATGACGCGCTTGTGCGGGGCCGCGTTCCGCTCGTACCCCTGGTACGGGCCGACGACCTTGGCCAGCTCGGCGCTGGTCTTGTAGGCGCTCGCCGTCATCAGGGAGGTGATCGCGGCGGCGATCGCCCGGCCGCTCGCGGAGTCGTAGGCGTGGCCGGTCGCCATCAGCAGCGCGCCCAGGTTGGCGTAGCCGATGCCGAGCTGGCGGTAGGCCTTGGTGATGTCGCGGATCTTCTCCGTCGGGAACTCGCCGAAGGTAATGGAGATGTCCATCGCGATGATGATCAGCTCGCACATCTTCGCGAACTTCGTCGCGTCGAAGGTCTCATCCGGCGTGAGGAACTTCAGCAGGTTGAGGCTGGCGAGGTTGCAGGACGAGTTGTCCAGGCTCAGGTACTCGCTGCACGGGTTGCTGGCGGTAATGCGGCCCGTTTCCGGGTTGGTGTGCCAGCCGTTGATCGTGTCGTCGTACTGAAGGCCGGGGTCGGCGCAGTCCCAGGCGGCTTCGGCGATCTTACGGAAAAGCTGCTTGGCGTCGACCGTCTCGATTGTCTCGCC
>DAHWEX010000052.1 GCA_027326205.1 Actinomycetota bacterium | reverse complement strand
CGGAGGAGACCGAGGGGCTCACCGGGCCAGGCTGGATGGAGAAGGTCTTCACCTTCTACACGCTGGACGGCGCGACGGCGCTGCAGCGCGCGCTGGCGGAATTCGACGGCGGGCGGCTGGCCGTGGCGGTCATGGACATGCCCGTCAAATGCCCGGTCGCGCCGCTGGAGTTCTGCTTCCTGGCCGACTCCTACTTCAGGCAGCGCGGCATCAGGGACCGGGTCGAGCTGACCTATGTCACCCCGCTGGACGGGGCGTTCACCAAGCCGGTGTGCAACCGCGAGCTCAGCGGGCTGCTCAAGGACAAGGGGATCGACGTCGTCACCGAGTTCAACACCGGCGAGGTCGACAACGCGGGCGGCCGGCTCGTCTCCTTCGACGGACGCGAGGTCGGCTTCGACCTGGCGGTGGTGATTCCGCTGCACGGCGGCCAGGAATACGTCAGCCGCTCGCCCGGCCTGGGGGACGAACTGGGCTTCGTGCCCGCCGACCAGCGGACCCTGCAGTCCAAGGCACGGCCGAACGTGTTCGTGATCGGCGACGCCGCCGACATCCCCACGTCCAAGGCCGGCTCGGTGGCCCACTTCGAAGGCGAGATCCTCGCCAGGAACATCGTCAGTTACCTGGCGGGCAAGCCACTGGACGCGGACTTCGACGGTCACACCAACTGCTTCATCGAAAGCGGGTCAGGCAAGGCGCTGCTCATCGACTTCAACTACGACACCGAGCCGCTCACCGGGCACTTTCCCGGCCCGGTGGGGCTGCCGCTGCTGCGCCAGTCCCGGCTGAACCACCTCGGGAAACTGGCGTTCGGCTGGCTGTACTGGCACGTGCTGCTGCCCGGCCGCGAGATCCCCGCGGTGCGCAGCCGGATGCCCGCCGCGGGAAAGCGCGGACCGTCGCCGGCGTCGCGCTAGCCCGCGATCACCACGATAAGGAGGAGACCGCCCATGCCCACCGCAAGCTACGCAGGCTCTGAGGTCACCGTCAACGACGAGGGTTTCTTCACCGACCCCGGACAGTGGCGGGAGGAGATGGCGCCGCAACTCGCCGCCGCCGCGGGCATCACCGAGCTCACCGAGCGGCACTGGCAGGTCATCAAGTTCATGCGCCACGAGTACGAGGCCAAGGGCACCGGGCCGACCGTCCGGGTGCTCGGCAAGACCTCCGGAGTCACCGTCAAGGAGCTGTACCAGCTCTTCCCCCAGGGGCCGGCCAAGACCGCCGCGAAGATCGCCGGGATCCCCAAGCCCCGCGGCTGCATCTGAGAGGGATGGTCACATGGCCGCCAAGATCGAGAAGGTTTCCATCGTCATCTCCAAGGGCTCACTTGAAGGCGTCTACCCAGGGCTGATCATGGCCAACGGAGCGCGGGCCGAGGGGATGGAGGCGAACCTGTTCTTCACCTTCTTCGGCCTCGACGCGATCCACAAGGCACGCCACGAGCACATCAAGCTAGCCACCGTCGGCAACCCCGGACTGCACCTGGCCACGTGGGCCGGCGGGCTGCCCGGTGTCTCGTCGGTGATGACCCACTACCTGGCGCACAAGATGGAACAGCTCGATATTCCTTCCATTCCGGAGTTCGTCGAGATGATCGCCGACACCGGCGCGGGCCTGTACGCCTGCAAGGCCTCCGCCGACCTGTTCGGCCTCACCAAGACGGACCTGATCGACCAGGTCAAGGACATCATCACGGTCGGCGAGTTCTACGACATGGCCGCCGGCGGCCAGATCATCTTCACCTAAGTCCTTCGCCGCGAAGATGTGGCGGGCCTCCCGGACCGCGTAGTAGACCAGCACGTACCCGGCTGCCGGGTCGGCCCACCACCAGCCCAGGGCCGCGTTGAGCACCAGGGCGGCCAGCACGGCGACCGCGAGGATGCCGTCGACCGTGGTCACCCGGCCCTCGGTGCGCAGCACCGGGTTATCCAGCGCCCGCCCGGTGCGCGCCTTCCCGGCCGCCAGCGCGAACATCGCCGCCGCGGTCAGCCCGGTCCACACGATCCCGGCCGCGGAATGGCGCGGGTGGTAGCCGGCCGCCAGCACGATGGTCGACTGAACAAGCAGGTAGGCGGCCAGGAGGGCAAACGCCCCGCCGATCAGCCGCAGCGCGTGCCGCTGCCGTTCCTCTCCGGTGCCGGACAGTTCCCAGATCACCACCGTCGACGCGCCGATCTCGACGACTGAGTCCAGCCCGAACCCGGCCAGTGCGACCGACCGGGCGGCGACCGCGGTGACCGCCAGCACCGCGATGCCGACGACGTTCCAGCTCAGCGTCGCGTACTCCAGCGCGAAGCCGCGCCGCAACAGCGCGGCGCGCGCCCGGTCTTCCAGTGGAGGTGCGCTTGTCACATTCTAAATGTAACAGCCGCACATCCATAGCCGCATGACCGGCCCGCGGCGCTGCGGGCCGGCCATGCGGCCGAGCGTCACCGCGCGTAGACCGCGGTGAAGTCGCGGGTGGACGGGGTGTAGTAGGAGTACGGGCTTGGCTGCTGGGTGGGCAGCAGCGGCGTCGGTGTCGGGTCTGACGGGTTGCCCTGGTAGTAGTCGAACTTCATCCAGGCGGGGTTGATATCCAGTTGCATGCCCTCGACCGCGCCGGCCCGCTGCAGCAGCAGGCCGAGGTCCTGTGCGTTGAGCGCCGAGCCGTAGACGTAGACGATCCGGCCGTCCTTGGTGATGCCGAGGCCCGACCGCCAGACGTAGTAACCGCCGCCGAGCGTCGCGCCCCAGTTGGCCATGACGTCCGAGTTGGCGCTTGCCGACACCTGGCCGTGGTCAACGAGCAGCTTGAGGTTCTGCCTGACGCCCGCGATCGACGAGTTCATGGTGAAGTCCCGGCCCCACTCGCCGATCTTGATCGAGCCGTTCTTGTAGTAGACGACCGACGCGGCGCCGTTCTGCAGCGAGCCGTCATAGACGCCGTTCAGGTAGTAGCCGCCGCCCGCCGAGTTCAGCTTGAACCCGCCGTTGAACGTGGCGAGCAGGCCGGTCCGCTGGCCCGCAGGGATGTAGGCGGGCACGCCCCAGTTCTGGCTGGTCCCCGGGTCTTCCGTGCCCGGGCGCAACGAGAACTTGACGAGCCGCTGGTCGATCGACGCGATGCCGTTGACCTGGCCCGTGTACGTCGCGTCGCGCAGGAACGTGGTCAGGATGGCGGGCTCGCCCTTGACCTTCTCGACCACGCGCCACTGGCCCTCGCCCGCGATCGGCGAGCCGGCGAGCGACTTGAGCGTGGCGGGGATGTCGGGCACGAAGGCGTTCTTGGCCTTGGTCGCGGTCGGCTTGCCCGAGCTGACGGCCTCGCCGCTCGGCACCGCGAGCGAGAACGACGGCTTGCCGCCCTTGGGCGGCGGGTTGTAGGTCAGCCACTCGCCGAACGTCACGAGCGGGCCGAAGCCGTGGTCCCTGAACCACTCCGCGGCATTCGCGAGCTGGCTCTGGCCGGTGTTCTTGAAGGTCGCCTGGCCGAGCGAGACCGACGCCCAGACCAGCAAGATCGCCACCACCGCGCTGATGGCGCGGACGACGCGGTAACGGAACAGCCTGCGGGCGCGGCGGAAGCGAACCTTGCGGACGGCGGGCGCAGGCCGGGCCGGCCGCTCGGGCAGCTGGTAGGTCTGGCCGGGTCGCCGCGGGTCCTCGTACCGGCCGGTGTCTCCCTGGCCGCGCGGGTCAGGGTATCCGCGCGTGACACCGCTGTTTCGGTAGCCGCCGTTGCTGCCGTTGTTTCCGTAGCTGCCGTTGTTTTGGTGGCTGCCGTTGTTTCGGTAGCTGCCGTTGCTGCCGTAGCCGCCGTTCTCGGGGGAGGGCTGCTGGCCATACCAGCGCTGCTGCTGGTTCTGGCCGGAGGCGCCGTTTGCGTTTCCGTTGTGGTGGTAACCATCGGGGCCGTAGCCGTCGCGCCGAGCGCTCTGGCCTTCGCCTGGGTAGGCCTGCCCGTCATCGGGCTCGTCCGGCCACTCAGGGCCTCGCCCGCCATGTGGCATTCGTCGTGACATGCTGCATACCTCCCGCGTAGCTCAGTCCCGTATGGAAAGCCACTCACCTCGGTTAAGGCATCGCTACGAGTCGGCGGTTCAGCCCAGTTACCTGCGGCTTCCGGCTCAATGAGACGGGCGCGGCCGTGCGACGCAGGTCAGCGTAGGCGGCCAGCCTTCTGATTCCTGCTCATTTTTCATCTGTGCAGCACACTTTGATACTCTGATTTCCCTCATAAGCGCGTCCTGGCGGCCGCGTCCGCTTGGCGGTGAAAGCCGAGAAGGACGGAAGTCCCGCCGGGTCGTGGCGTTAGGCCCCTGGCTTGACGCTCCTGCCACGCCAGGGTGGAAGCATGAGGGTCATTGCCTTGTTCCGCTCGGCGGCCGGCTGGCTGGGCCGGCGATCGGCGTTGCTGTTGCTGATGGTGACGGCCGCCGGGCTGGCGGCCGGGGGACTGGCCCGGCTGGCGGGCGCCTCCGGGGCAGCGGACGGGTGCTGGCTGGCAGCGGCAGGGCTTGGCCTAGCCTACGCGCTGTGGTCGGCCGCTGACAGCCTCCGCCACGGCCGGGTCGGGGTGGACGTGATCGCGCTGCTGGCGCTGGCGGGCGCTGTCGCGGTTCGCGAACTGCTGGCCGCCGCGGTGATCAGCGTGATGCTGACCAGCGGCCGGGCCCTGGAGGCGTGGGCGGCGCTGCGCGCACGGCAGGACCTGAGCGCGCTGCTCGACCGGGCGCCGCGGACGGCACGCCGCTACCGGAACGGCAGTGTCGAGACCGTGCCACTCGACGCCGTCGCGGTCGGCGACCTGCTGCTGATCGCCGCGGGCGACGTGGTGCCGACGGACGGTACCGTCACGTCGGCCGCCGCCGTGCTCGATGAGTCCGCGCTGACCGGCGAGGCAAGGCCCGCCGAGCGCATCCGCGGCGACCAGGTGCGCAGCGGCGTGGTGAACGTGGGCGCCCCGTTCGACCTGCGGGCCAGCGACACGGCCGCCGACAGCACCTACGCGGGCATCGTCCGCCTGGTCAGCGAGGCGGAGAACTCACAGGCGCCGTTCGTCCGGGCGGCCGACCGCTACGCGATGTGGTTCCTGCCGCTGACGCTCGCGGTCGCCGCCGTCGCGTGGGTGGCCGGCGGCGCGGCCCGCGCCGTCGCCGTCCTGGTGGTGGCGACACCGTGCCCGCTGATCCTGGCGGCGCCGGTCGCCCTGGTCTCCGGCCTGTCCGCGGCGGCGCGGCACGGGGTGGTGGTGAAAAGCGGCGGCGTGCTTGAACGCCTCGCCCAGTGCACCACGCTCATTCTCGACAAGACGGGGACCCTCACCGCGGGCCAGCCCCAGGTCACCGCGATCATTCCGGCCAGCCCAGGCGATCTGGACGCCGACGGGATACTGACCCTGGCCGCGTCGCTCGACCAGGCGTCGGGACACGTGCTGGCCGCCGCGATCACGCGGGCGGGCGCCGAGCGCGGCTGCCGGCTGACCCCGCCGTCGGGTGCCGCCGAGACGGCCGGGCAGGGCGTGGCCGGCACGGTGGCAGGCCGTGAGGTCAGGCTGGGACGGGCCGAGTGGGCGGGTGCCGCCGAGACGGACTCCTGGGTGCGGGCCGCGCGCCGCCGGTCCCGGCTGGATGGCGCGCTCACCGTCTTCGTCGCCGTCGACGGCCGGCCGGCCGGCGTGCTGCTGCTGGAGGACCGGCTCCGCCCCGATGCCCGGCAGACGCTGCGGGCCGTGCGGCGCGGCGGCATCGGCCGGGTCGTGCTGGCCACCGGTGACCGGGCCGAGGCGGCCGAAGCGGTGGGCGCGCTCGCCGGGGCGGACGCGGTGATCGCGGAGCTGACCCCGGCCGACAAGCTCGAGGTGGTCCGGCGCGAGCAACGCCGGGCTCCGGTGATCATGACCGGCGACGGGATCAACGACGCGCCGGCGCTGGCCCTGGCGGACGTGGGAATCGCGATGGGCGCCCGCGGCGCCACCGCGTCCTCCGAAGCCGCCGACGCCGTGCTCACCGTCGATGAGCTGTCCCGGCTCGGCGACGTGGCGGCAGTGGCCCGGCGCACCCGGCGGATCGCCCTGCAGAGCGTGCTGGCCGGAATGGGCCTGTCACTGGCCGCCATGGCCGTCGCGGCCGCGGGGCTGCTGCCCGCGGTGTGGGGCGCACTGCTGCAGGAAGCCATCGACGTCGCGGTGATACTCAACGCGCTCCGCGCGCTGGCCCCGGTGCGGCCAGAGGTGCGGCTGACTACGGCGGACAACGACCTGACGCGGCGTTTCCGCAGCGAGCACCGGGCGATCCGCGCCGACACCGAGCAGTTGCGAACGGCGGCCAGGGCCCTCGGCGAGCCCGGCGCGATGGACCGGGTCCGCCACGTCCACGAGTTGCTGACCCGCGAGGTGTGGCCGCATGAGCAGGCCGAGGAGTCCAGCCTTTACCCGGCGCTGAACCGGGTGCTCGGCGGCACCGACCCGACCGCCCCGATGAGCCGCGCCCACGCCGAGATCGCCGTCCAGATCGCCCGGCTCGGACGGCTCATCGACGACATCGGCGACCGCGACCCCGATGACGCCGACCTCGCCGACCTGCGCGACATCCTGTACGGCCTGCACGCCATCCTCCGGCTGCACACGGTCCAGGAAGACGAGACCTACCTGTCACTCGGCAGCGCCGACGGCGCCGACGGCGCCGGAAGGGCTCCGCGCCACAAGCCCGTGTCCGGCGTGGCCCCGTCGTGACCTCCGCGCCGCCCCGGGGGCTTACCCTCGCGGAGGTCCGCGAACGGGTCGCGGCAGGGCAGGTCAACACGCCGCCGCCGGCCCCGGGCCGCACGCTCGGCCAGATCCTGCGGGCGAACGTGCTGACCCGGTTCAATGCGATACTCGGTGCGCTCTTCGTGCTGGTGATGATCGTGGGGCCGCCCCAGGACGCGCTGTTCGGCGTGGTACTCGCCGTCAACACCGCCATCGGGACGGCGCAGGAACTGCGGGCCAAGCGGGCCCTGGACAAGCTGGCCATATTGACCGCGTCGCGCGCCCGGGTGCTGCGGGACGGCACGGCCAGCGACATCGCCCAGGGCGACGTGGTGCTGGACGACATCCTGAACCTGCGACGCGGCGACCAGGTGCCCGTGGACGCGGCCGTCATTACCGGGGAGAGCCTGGAACTGGACGAGGCGCTGCTGACCGG
>DAHWEX010000045.1 GCA_027326205.1 Actinomycetota bacterium | reverse complement strand
GGCGTGTCGAGCCAGTGGATCGACGTCGTGGTCGCGGCGGTCCTGCTCGCGGCGGCCATCATCGATGTCCTGTCCCGCCGGGGCGCGCCGGGCAGCGCGTGACCCCGGGCCGCGGGCTCGCGGGCAGCGGCGACCGCAGGTCGCCGCTGCCGCTCTCGCGGTGATCGGGCCGGGGACGTGGTGTCCTGGCTGGGCGGGCCGGCGGTGGTCCCGCCGGCCCCGCCGGCCAGCCAGGGCATCTCGGTCCCGGCGGTCCCGCACAGCTTTTGACCGCCGTGTTCCGGTCCGACGGGTCCGCACGGCCGCATCCGCACCCGAGGAACTGAGTTCAATGGCTAACGTCAAGGAACCGGGCGACGAGCTTCTCAACACGGCCCAGCCGGCTGCCCCGGCCGAACCGCTCGCCGACTCCGCCGCCGACTCCGCCACCGGCTACCTGCGGTTCCTGGCCAACCGGGTCCGCGGCGGAGAGAGCGGCGCGCTGCCCGTCATCGTCGGCCTGACCGCGATCGTCGTCTTCTTCTGGGCGAAGAGCCCCGCGTTCCTCACGCCGCGCAACCTGGTCA
Organism: Actinomycetota bacterium; assembly: GCA_027326205.1. Classification (GTDB taxonomy): domain Bacteria; phylum Actinomycetota; class Actinomycetes; order Streptosporangiales; family Streptosporangiaceae; genus Trebonia. Next base: position 2,387 of record DAHWEX010000045.1, on the reverse strand, counting down.
ACCTGGTGACCCAGTCCGCGTTCATCATCACGCTTGGCATGGCCGAGATCTTCGTCTTGCTGCTCGGCGATATCGACCTTGCCGCCGGCTACACCGCGGCCTGCGCCGCGGTCATCACCTTGTGGATGCTCGCGCTCGGCGACCCCTGGTGGGTCTCGGTCGTCGTCGGGCTGCTCGCGGCCGCCGCTTACGGCGCGCTCCAGGGGAGCATCACCGCCCGGCTGGGGCTGCCGTCGTTCGTGGTAACGTTGGCCGGCCAGCTCGGCCTGTCCGGCCTGATGCTCTACCTGGTCGACCGGACCGGCAGCATCGGCACCGGCGGCGTGATCACCTTGCACAACGCGGTGATCAACGCGATTGAAGGCAGCCAGCTCAGCAGCGGCTGGACCTGGCTCGTCATGGCCGTGATCGCGGTGCTCGGCGCGCTCGCGATCTTCCTCGGTGACTTCATCCGCAAGGCCAGCGGGCTCATCGCGCCGCCGCGGTCCATCACCGCGCTCAAGATGCTCGCTACCGTCGCCGCGTGCCTGGGCGCCGCGTACGTCGCCAACCTCAACCGCGGCCTGCTCATCGTCATCCGGGGCATGCCGTGGGCGGTGATCGTGGTGCTCGGCGTCCTGGTCCTGTGGAACGTGGTACTCGGCCGGACCCGGTTCGGGAGGTACGTCTACGCGATCGGCGGGAACGCGGAGGCAGCCCGGCGGGCCGGCATCAACGTCGCCCGGGTCCGCACCCTGGCGTTCACGCTCTGCGGCCTCACCGCGGGCATGACGGGCATCATCTACGCCTCCTACCTCGGCTCCATCTCGACCGGCGTGAACGGCGGCCAGAACGTGCTGAACGCCGTCGCCGCCGCGGTCATCGGCGGCACCAGCCTCTTCGGCGGGCGCGGCAAGATGCTGCACGCGGTGCTCGGCGGCCTGGTTGTCGGCGTCATCTACAACGGCCTCGAACTGCTCGGCCTGTCCGCGTCGGCCCAGCTGATGTGGACCGCGCTGGTGCTGTTCGCCGCGGTGATGGTCGACCGGCTCACCCGCCAGGGGCAGGCCGCCTGACCGACGGACTGATCCTCACCCGGGCCAACAACCAGCCCGCCCTCGTCTACTACCTGCCCGACCCCAGCGCGCCGATCTGGCGGGCGGGCAGCATCATCGTGCTCGGCCTGTCGGAAGACCGGGTCTGCGCGCTCACCCGCTTCGGCGACCACGGCCTGCGCGGGCGCTTCGGCCTCCCGCGCATCCTGCCGAGGGAGTGACCTTCTCGGCACCGGCCGAATGGGACGTAGATCCATAGCGTGAGCACCATTCCCCCGAGTTGAGTCGCGCTCCGGAGTTGAACCGGCTCGCGCAGGGTCGCAGCCTGCTTCCCACACCGGTGAGATACGCGACAGGAGTGCTTCCGCCTGGAGTCGAACCGGGCAGCCACCCTTCGGAAAGGCAGCGGTAATTCCGTTACCGGAAGCGCGAGTTGCAGTGGGCGAGGCAGGATTTGAACCTGCACATCCGAAGAACACGGTTTTACAGACCGCTGGGCCACCTGACTGCCCAACTCGCCCTTGCGAGCTCTCTTCTCTTTGCGGTGCCTCTGCCAGCCTGACTACCGTTACCGGTCAAGAAGAGGAGAGCTCGTGGGGCGATCAACCGGGATCGAACCGGTGCCATCAGGGCCACAACCTGGCGTGCAGACCACTACACCATGACCGCCGTACCCAGTGAGGGAATCGAACCCCCGCATTCGCTTTGTAGGAGCGACGCGCTACCGCTACGCCAACCGGGTTAGGGAATTACCTGGCATCCCCGGCAGGATTCGAACCTGCGACTCCAGATTCGTAGTCTGGAATGGTCTCCGTTTCACCACAGGGACATGAGCCTTAGGCTCGCGATGACGACGGGACTCGAACCCGTACCCTCTGCCTTGACGGAGCAGCGCACTAACCGTTGTGCTACGTCACCAGAATTCCACGCTCGGGCGCAGGGATTCGAACCCCGATAGCTGCCTTAACGGGACAGCGTCCTGCCGTTGAACGACACCCGATCAGTCGCGGGTGCGGGACTCGAACCCGCGGCCTCCTGATTATGAGTCAGACGAGGTACCAGCCAGGGCCATTCGCAGGTGACTCACTGTTAGTGCATGGCACTCTAAGAGGGTTATTCGGAAGGTATCCGACTTATCGCTTATCGGTGCGCTTCATGATCACGGAAACTATTTTCCTGGCGGAAGATTCGCATCCTATAAGTGCACTAAGTTTCCGCGAAAAGCAAAGTTTCCGTGATCATAGGCTGGGGCGATGTCCGAAAAATCGGAAAATGCCGGTAATTATCTAGACTGTCCGGGCTTAGCTATTCACCAAGGGTGCCGGCATGTTAATCGAATCTTTAACCGGCCAA
>DAHWEX010000032.1 GCA_027326205.1 Actinomycetota bacterium | reverse complement strand
GTCGCGGTCGGGGTCGCCGTCGCGTTGGCACCGTTGCCGTTCCCGTTCCCGTTGCCGTTCCCGTTCCCGTTGCCGTTCCCGTTCCCGTTCCCGTTGCCGTTCCCGTTCGCGCAGGTGTAGTTGCCGTTCTGGTCCTGCTGCAACGTGCAGGTCGGGGTCGGGGTCGGCGTCGGGCAGCCCTGGCCGGCGATCGGGACCTTCTGGCCGTGAACCGTCTTGGAGCAGACGGGCTTGGCCTTCGGCACCGTGCCGAGCATGTTCCAGGCCGTGCCGTAGAAGGGCGGGTTGGTGGGGAACGTCTGCGCCGAGGTCGAGAACTCCGCCTCGGCGAAGGTGTTCCAGATCTTCGCCGGCCAGTAACCACCGAAGCCGCCGCCGCCCAGTTCGGCCAGGTTGTCCGCCGAGTTGGGGTTCACGGTGAACATGCCGACCGCCAGTGAGTACTGCGATGTCGCGCCGATGAAGAAGCCCGACTTCGAACTGGTTGTCGTTCCGGTCTTGCCGATGACCGTGCCCAGGTTCTGCTGGCCGAAGGTGACCGTCTGGGCCGCCGTGCCGTCAATGGTCGTCCGTTCCATCGCGTACTGCACGTCCGCGTCGAGGTTCGGCTGGACGACCACGTGCTCCTCGACCTTCGGGTTCTGCTCGGTACCGGTGGCACCCTGCTGCCAGTACTTGATGAGGTGCGCCTGGTGGTACGTGCCGTCGTTCGCGATGGTCGAGAGCATCGTGGTCTGCTCCTGGACCGTGAGCGAGGCGATACCCAGGGCCATGCCGACGTCGCCCTGGAGCTTAGCCAGGCCGGACCCCGCGGGGAAGTCCGCGGTGTTCACGCCTAGCTCTTGCGCGGTGTTGATGATGTTCACCGTGCCGGCCCGGTGCGCGAGGTCGGTGAAGCCCGTGTTCGACGACTGCGCCAGCCCGTCCTGCACGTTGTCGGAGTAGTAGACCGCTCCCTTGTAGGCGCCGGAGGTCTGCTGGCCGACCTGCTTGCCGATCAGTTCGCCGCCGTCGTTCTCGACCTTGTACGCATCCGTGCTCGGGCACCCGGTGGACAGGCCCGACAGGCTGTAGATCCCGGCCGTGATCGGCTGGGAGTAGGCCGAGGAGCCGTCCGGCATGACGCACATGTAGGGACTGGTGTTCAGCGTGGTGGTCTGGACGTTCATGCCCTCGTTCACCGCGGTGGCGAGCACGTAGGGCTTGAACGACGACCCGACCTGCTCACGGGTCTGCGATGCCGTGTTGTCCTGGCAGACGCCGTCGCACTGCGCGGCGGTCACGTCCTGTCCCTTGCCCGGGTACTCCGCGACGATCTCGCCGGTCTTCGGATCCTGGAGCTCCGCGCCGATCAGCGCCCACGGCGGGAGCGACGTCACCGTGGCGCCACTGGTTGCCGAGATCGACGCCGAGTTCAGGTTCTCGTTGACCGCCTTGTACATCGCGACTTCCATCGGGCGGCTGATCGTCGTGACGATCTTGAGGCCGCCCGTCTCGAGTTCGGACTGCGAGATGCCGTCGGTGCCGGTGAGCTCGTTCTCGACCTGGGTCAGGATGTACGGGGCCCACGGGTCGCTGTTGTTGGAGCTGATGCCCACGTTCGCCGCGGCGCCGGTCACATCGGTCAGCATCGTGGGGAACGTCTCCGCGGCCGCCTGCGCCGCGGTGATGTACCCGTCGTTCACCATCTGCGCGAGCACCTCGGTCCGCCAGCGGTTCTCAAGCAGGGACCGGTTGGCGGGGTCCGAGTAGGCAGACGGCGCCTGGATGAGGGCGGCGAGGACCGCGTCCTGGGCGATGGTCAGCTTCCCCACCGGCACGCCGAAGTACGTCTCCGCGGCGGCCTCCATGCCGAACGCGCCCTGGCCCATGGGAATGAGGTTCAGGTAGTTGGTCATGATCCACTGCTTGGAGTACGCGGAGGCGACCTTCTGGGCGATGAAGATCTCCTTGACCTTCCTGCTCGCCGTCTGCTGGGTGCCGACCCCGTCGTAGTAGTTACGGACGAACTCCTGGGTGATCGTCGAACCGCCGTTGAGGTTGCTGCTGTTCAGCATGTCGTGGTAGGCGGCCCGCAGGATGCCGGTCGGCGAGATGCCGCCCTCGGTCCAGAAGTTCTTGTCCTCGGTGGCGATGACCGCGTCCTGCAGTTGCATCGGAATCTGCGGGTAGGTCAGGTCCTGCCGGTTGGTGTTGCCGAATATGCCGAGGACGGTCGTGCCGTCGGAGTAGTAGACGGTCGTGTCCTGGTAGCTCGCCGACGCCAGCGCGGCGGGGATCGTGGCACTGCTCAGCATGTACTGGTAGACGCCGAACATCCCGAGGAAGAACACCAAGAACATCCCGCCGACGACGGCGCCGGCCTTCTTCCACGTCCAGCGCCGCCACCAGTCGCCCTTCCGCCTGCCCCGCGGCCCCGGTGGCCTGCGCGGCCCGCCGGGTCCGGTGGGACCGCCGAGCGCCATGTTGTACCCGGGACCACCCGGGCCACCGGGCATGCCCGGTCCGCCAGGCAGCCCGGGACCGGGAGGACCAGCAGCCCAGCCAGGACCTACGGGAACGCTGGGGACGCCGTAGCCGCCAGGCCCCGGCGGAAGGCCGGGACCACCCTGGTAGACGGCCGTCGGCTCGGCCCCCACGCCAGCCGGGCCGACAGGTCCAGCTGAACCGACAGGTCCGACAGGTCCGACAGGTCCGGCCAAGCCGACAGGTCCGGCCTCGGGCGAGCCCGGGGCGGGCTTGCGCTGCCAGCCCTGTCCGTCGGCCCAGTAGCTGTAACCGGGTTCGGGCAGTGCGGGGTTCGGCCGGACGGCCCGCTGCACGTTGGTCTCGTAGTTCGCGTCCATGGCGGAGTCCCGCCACACGCCGTCCTCCGACCAACCCTCTGGTGCCGGGTAGGAAGGCACGTTGGCGCTCGGCGCCTCGGCCGCCTGCTCGTCAGCTCCCCGCCCGCTACCGGATCCAAGCGGCGACCCGTCAAAGTCGTTGCTACTCACACGTCCTCGCAGTGGCTGTGAGCGGACCCTCGTGCCCCGACCCTGGAGGGGATAATGTCGGTGCCGTTCGGGCACGCCCGTGGCTGATTGGCGGAGCCAGGTCCCGCCGATCTCACACGTTACATGCTCATCAGAGCCCGGCAGGCTAGTTCGGACGCACTCTTCGTCGCTGGCCAGCGGAAGGCTCGCCAGTACCTAGCGCGTACGACATGGCCAGATGGTTCCAGCCACAACTCTGGCAGACCTCCACCACATAGACCCTGAATTCGCCATATTCAGCAGCCATCTGTGTCAATTCAGACGTTTTCTTAACTCTTCCGGCATACTGCCCGAGTTCATCGCCGTACACGTACGTGACGTGTGTGACATTTGCCTTACGGCAGATCGGGCAGGGCTCGTCGGTCGACTCGCCGTGGTACTTGGCCGCGCGGAGCAGGTAAGGGTGCGCGTCGCAGGCATCCGCCATCGTGGTGCGACCGGAGCGCACTGACGCGAGCGCGGCCCGCCGGGCGAGGGCGTAATCCACGACGGAGCGTCGCGCAGCCATGCCTGCCATGTCCCCAGAGTACGTCTCGATCCGCGATCACACCGAGACCGTTCCGTATCCAGCGCCGGGCGCCACGGTGAACACCCGGTTGCCCATCGGGCAACAGTCGCCTATGCTGGGGCTTGTTGCACCGATATATCGGACCGAGATATCGGCAAGACATATCGGCAAGAGATATCGTCTAGATACATACAGACCCTACCCACCGGGGGGATGCCGTGGGCCGGAACCGGACTGCTGTCCTCGAGTTCGCCGTCCTTGGGCTACTGCACCGAGCGCCCATGCACGGTTACGAGCTCAGTAAGCAGCTCAACATGCTGCTGGGCACGTTCCGCGCGCTCTCCTACGGCACCCTCTACCCCTGCCTGACCAAGCTGTACGCGGATGGCCTGATCACCAAAGAAGGCGATGAACCCGCCAGCCAACGGCCGGCAAGGGCACCCGGCAGGTCGAAGATCGTGTACCGGCTGACCGCCGAGGGCAAGGAGCGGTTCCAGGACCTGCTCACCAACCCCGGCTCCGGCGCCTGGGAGGACGACGAGTTCGGCGTCCACTTCGCGTTCTTCGGCCAGACCAGGGCGGACATCCGGCTGCGGATCCTGGAGGGCAGGCGAAGCAGGCTCGAGGACCGGGTGGAGGGGCTGCGCGCGGCGCTAGCGCGCACACGAGAGCGCGTAGACAGCTACACGCTCGAACTGCAGCGGCACGGGCTCGAAGCCGTGGAGCGCGATGTCCGCTGGCTGAATGCGCTGATCGCCGAGGAACGGCGGTCAGAGGCAACCGGTGCCGCGGGCGGACCCTACCCTCCCGCGGGACCGACCGTCATAAATCCCGGAATAGATC
>DAHWEX010000003.1 GCA_027326205.1 Actinomycetota bacterium | reverse complement strand
AACGTGTCGGCGAGGCCCGCGACGGCGAGGGCGAGCAGCGTGAGCCACAGGGACGGGGCGACCGCGAACAGGGCGAAGGCGCCGCCCCACACCGCCACGCAGGCCAGCATGACCAGGCCGGGCCGCCGCGCGTGCTTCAGCGGCCCGGCAAACACGGCGCTGACCAGGCCGCCGACGCCGATCGCGGTCGAGAACAGGCCGAGCGTGCGCGGGTCGCCGCCGAACCGCTCGGCGTTGATCGCCGAGAACAGCGACACCGGCAGCGCGAAGAACGTCGCGTTCACGTCGGCGAGGAACGCCCCGCACAGCACGGGCGTCCGCCGGATGAAGGCCAGCCCCTCCAGAGTCAGCGCGAGCCCGGACCGGGGCTTTCCGGCAGCCGAGGGGACAGGGCCGCCTTCGGCCGGGGCGGCCGTCCCGGAAGCGGCCGACAGCGCCTGCGGCGGCATGGCGGGCATCCGGCCCACGCCCCACAGCGCGCCCGCGAAGGACGCGACGTCGGCCAGGTAGCAGCCGCGCAGCCCGGCCCCGGCCGCCACGACCCCCGCGAGGGCGGGCCCGGCGATCAGCACGACCTGGAAGATGATCCGGTTCACCGCCATCGCCGCGGCCAGCTGCTCCCTGGGCACGAGCCGGGGGATGAACGTCTGCCTGGCGGGGGCGTTGACCGCGCTGAGCGCGGACTCCGCCGCGACAAGCGCGTACAGCGCCCGCAGCACTGTGCCGCCGGACCCGGTGCCCGCGAAGGCGGCGAGGGCGAACAGTGCCGCGGACAGCGCGGCCTGCCCGACGGTCACGACCAGGACCAGCCGCCGCCGGTCGACGCGGTCGGCGAGCGTGCCGCCCGGCAGGGTGATCAGCAGCAGCGCGATGAGCGTCGCGAGCCCGATGCCGCCGACGGCCGCGGGAGACCGCGTCAGGTCGTAGACCTGAAGCGTGACAGCGAAGCTCGTCATCGCCGAACCGGTCCGCGACAGCATGGTCCCGAGCCAGAGCCGCCGGAAGGCAGGGTACTCGCGCAGCGGGGTGATGTCGGTAAGCAGTCGCACGCCGTCAGTGTAACAGTACTTATATAAGTGCTGTCATTTCGATTATGCTGATCCCGTGAACGACATGCCAATGCGGGAACCGCATCCTTCGCCTGCGGCCGGCCCGCGAAGCGACGAGCCCGCGCTTGAGCAAGACGGGGAGCCGGCGAACGACCCGACCGAGGCGAGCCGGTGGCGCCCGGTCTTCAGGGTTCTGTCGGACATGGACGACGAGATCGCCCGCATCTACGCGGACAACGGCATCGAGGACCTCAAGCCGAACTGGGTACTTGAGATCCTCCGGCTGCACGCGCGCGGCCCGATGACGATCGCCGAACTGGCCCGCTCGGTCGGCCGCACCCATTCCGCCCTGAGCCAGAAGGTCGCGGCGATGCGCGCCGCCGGCTGGCTGGCGACCGCCCCCGGCCGCGATGCCCGGGCCAAGCTGGTCACCCTGACCCCGAAGGCGGAGCGCGTCGCCGCCCTCCTGGCCGCGGAATGGCGCGCGACCGAGGCCGCCATCGCCGAACTGGAGGCCGAGCTTCCCTATCCGCTGACCCGGGTAGCCGACGACATCAGGGCGGCCCTGTCCCGCAGGAGCTTCCGCGACCGCATCGCGGAGCACCTGCCCGGTACCGCCCTGCCTGCCGGCGGGACGGGTAATCGATAGCTAACAGCACACCAGTCCCGGCGCCGAGGGGCCTCAGTCGCCGGGCAGCAAGGTGCTGTCGAGGGTGATCAGCGGCAGCGGGCCGGCCAGGTCGGCCGGGGCGGCCGGGACGTAGGCGAAGTTCTTCGCCCGCGCGCCGCCGTCGACGACCAGGTCGATGCCGGTGATCAGCCGCGCGTAGTCGGAGCAGAGCCAGGCGACCGCGTGCCCGATGTCGGTCGGCGTGCCGGTGGTGCCCATCGGGACCATCGGGTTGCGGGGGCCGTCGAACCGGGCGGGCCTGCGCCATTCGTCGCTCCCCTCGGGGGCGCCGAGGCCGCCGGCCGCACCGGGCCGCAGCCCGAACGGAGTCCGGCCCTCCCGCTTCCACTGCGCGAGCAGCTCGGGGTTGTCCGGGTTCGGGGCGGTGGGGGTGAAGCTGTTGACGCGGATGCCGTAGGGGGCGAGGTCCATCGCGGCGGCCCGGACGAAGTTGTTGACGCCGCCCTTGTGGAACGCGTAGGCGCAGACGCCCGCGCTGCCGTTCCAGCCGTTGGAGGAGGAGACGCAGACGATCGACCCCTTGACGCCCCGTTCGGCCATCGAGCGGCCGACGTGCTTGGTGTTCAGGAACGTGCCCATCGACGAGACGGTCACCGCCCGGTGGAACGCCTCCGCGGTCTCGTCGAGCACCCCCCTCCCGCCGAGCAGCGCCGCGTTGTTCACCAGGATGTCGATCTTGCCCCAGGCCGCGAGGACGTCGCCGATGTAGCCCTTGACGGTCTCCTCGTCGGTGACGTCACCGGGCGCGGCCATGGCGGTCCCGCCGTTGCGCTCGATCCGCGCGATGCACGCGTCGACCGACTCCTTGGACACGTCGTTGACGGCCACCTTCGCCCCGTACCTGGCCAGGGCCAGGGCGATGCCGCTGCCGATGTTCGGCCCGCAGCCGGTGACCAGCGCCACTTTGCCTTCGAGCGAGACGTCCAACGCCAATCTCCACCTTTCGCTGGCCACCGGCGCACGAGCCGCTGGCCGAATCCCGGTCGCTGCCGATTATGCGGCGGTCCGCGCGGCGCCGCAATCGGCTCGCGGGACAGAAGTCACGTCACCGGGCCTGGGGAACACGCCAACTTTTCCGCGTCACCCGTACCAGCGGCCGCCTCATGTCCGCGCCGCCGGGGCGCCGTTAACGGCGGCTGACCAGCAGGTACCGCTCGTCGCTGACCGGACCGCCCCACAGGTCCGGGTCGTCAAGCGCGATGATCGTGGCGTCGGCCCGGTGCCGCAGCACGGCCCGTCCCGCCTCGGCGGTGGTGCGGCCCGCGCCGGTGAACCAGCGCCCCTCGACGAGCGCGAGCGTGCCGCCCGGCAGCAGCAGCCGCAGCCAGGCGGCCAGCGCCTGGTCGACGTCCGGCATGGCCCACAGCACGTGCCTGGCGAGGACCACGTCGAAGCTGGCCGGCGGGAGCGTCGGCGCCGCCGCGTCGGAGAGCACGAACCGGGCGGTGACGTCCGCCGCCCTGGCCTTCGCCCGCGCGGCCCTGACCATGGCCGGGGCGAAGTCGAGCCCGGTCACCGCGTAGCCCTCGGCCGCGAGCAGCACCGAAAGCGACCCGGTGCCGCAGCCGATGTCCGCCACCGCCGCCGGGGCAGGCGGGAGGTGCGTGAGCAGGAGCCGCCGCCAGGTGTCCCTGACCCGGGGGTCGCGCAGGCCGTGGTCGGCCTCGTCGTCGAAGGCGGCGGCCTGGCTGTCCCAGTACGCGGACGCGCCGAGCCCGCTGCCTCCTGACTTCTCTGGTCCGGAAGAGCCTTGAGTCGGGTGGCAGCAGGAAGATGACTCGGTCATAGTGGTCGTTTTTACTAAATTTTCAGCGAGACGGGCGGTGAAACCGGCAAATTCTAACGCGTGGCCGTGGCCGTGGCCGCGGCCCGGACCGCGGGACCGACGGGACTGAGCGGCGGCGCCGTCGTGACCGCTCCCGGCGGTTACTGCGCGATCTCCTCGCGGACGGCCGAGATCACCCGGCCGGCCCGGTCCGTGACGCCGGCCGCCAGGGCCGCCGTCGTTCTCAGTTCCGCCGCCAGGGCCGGGTCCTTGACCGAGGTCAGGTTCGCCTCGATGTTGACCGCGGCGGTGACGGCAGCGGCGCTGATCGCGGCGGCGGCGGCCGCGATGTCGGAGATCACGTTCTTGTTCGCGACCGGCAGCAGTTCCTCGGCGAGGCCCACCAGCCGGACGCAGGCCGCCATCAGGTCGGCGGGCGGCCGGGCCGCGCCGGCCATCGCGTCGGCGATGGCGGCGGACCGCGCCGCCTTCTCCCGCGCGGTGTCCTTGGGCAGCCGGTAAGCGCCGATGACCTTCTCGAACGCCGCCGAGTCGGCGGCCGCGAGGCCGACTCCCTCATCGGCGAGGCCGTCCGCCGCGGCCCGGACTCGCCCGACCGTCTCCGCGTCGTACCGCACGCCGTCGCTGAACCGGGCGACCATCGCCAGCAGGGCGGCCGCCTGCGCGGCGTGCAGCGCGCCGGTGGCGCCGCCGCCCGGTGCCGCGCTGCGGGCCGCGAGACGTGCGAGGAAGCTCCCAATCGACTCATCGCGCATGATCGTGAGGCTACCGGGTCCCGCGCCGCGCGGGCGCGGGACCCGGGTTGCCGCTAGTGCTCGTGGACGATAACGCCGCGGATGTTCTTGCCGTCGTTGAGGTCCTGGTACGCCTGGTTCACCTCGTCGAGCGCGTACTTCCTGGTCACCAGCTCGTCCAGCTTGAGCTGTCCCGACTTGTACAGGCCGAGCAGCATGGGGATGTCGTAGAGCAGGTTGCTGTCCCCGGCCAGCGCGCCGCGGATCTGGCGCATGTAGCCGATCAGCGCGCCCGCGTGCACGTGGACGGCGCGCTCGCCGAGGTGGCCGACCGCGGTGATCGTCACCTTGCCGCCCTTGCCGGTCATCTGCACCGCGGCGGTCATCATCTCCTCGGTGACCGCGTTGGGCGTCATGATGCAGTGGTCCGCGAGCTGGCCCCAGGTGGTCTCCCGCACGAACTCGTGCGCGTCGGCGGCGGTGGCGAACGCGTGCGTGGCGCCGAACACGGTGGTGGCCATGTCCCGCTTGAACTCGACCGGGTCCACCACGACCACGTTCTTCGCCCCGGCGAACCGGGCGCCCTGGACCGCGTTGCTGCCCACGCCGCCGGCACCGAAGATCACCACGGTCTCGCCGACCTGCACCCCGGCCGCGTGCACCGCGGACCCGAAGCCGGTCGGCACGCCGCAGCCCACCAGGCACAGCAGCTCGAACGGGATGTCGCGGACGTCCTCGCGCAGCGGCACCGTGGCGTACTCCGACACCGTCGCGTACTGGGAGAACGTGCCGAGCGAGCAGAACCCGCCGATGTCCGTGCCGCCCTCGTGGAACCGCCAGGTGCCGTCCTCGAACATGCCGGTGCCGGCGTGCAGGCCCTTCACGCACATGCTCGAGTGCCCGGTCGAGCACGGCCGGCAGGCGCCGCAGGCCGGGATGTAGGACAGGACGATCTTGTCGCCCGGCTTGACCCGCTGCACGTCGGGACCGACGGACTCGACGATGCCGGCGCCTTCGTGCCCGCCGACGACCGGCATCCGGACGGGCGCGTCGCCGGCGGTGATGTGGTCGTCGGAGTGGCACAGGCCGGCGGCCATGATCTTGACGCGGACCTCGTGGGCCTTTGGCGGGTCGAGCTGGAGGTCGACGATCTCCCAGCCGAGATGCGGTCCCCGGGCGATGGCGGCGCGGGTGGTGATGGTGCTCATCGTGTGCGTTTCCTTCTCAGTGCTCGTGGACGATCACACCGCGGATGTTCTTGCCGTCGAGCATGTCCTGGTAGCCCTCGTTGACCTCGTCGAGCTTGTAGCGGCGGGTGATCAGCTCGTCCAGCTTGAGCTTGCCCGCCTCGTAGAGGCTGATGAGGAGCGGGACGTCGACCTGGGGGCTGCAGCCGCCGTAGATCGAGCCCTGGATCCGGCGCTGGTACCCGATCAGCATGCCGGGGTTCTCGTTGATCCAGCCGTTCCCGACCGCGGTGATCGTGACCTGCCCGGTCTTGCCCACCACCTTGATGGCGTTCGCGATCACCTCGTCGTGCAGGATGCCGACGGTGATGATCGCGTGGTCGGCGAGTTCGCCCCAGGTGGTCTCCACGATGAAGTCATGCGCGTCGGCGGCGCTGGCGAACGCGTGGGTGGCGCCGAAGACGCTGGTCGCCTGGTCCCGCTTGAACTCCACCGGGTCCACCACGACCACGTTCTTCGCCCCGGCGAGGGCGGCGCCCTGGACCGCGTTCATGCCGACGCCGCCGGCGCCGTAGATCACCACGGTCTGCCCGGCCCGCACGCCGCCCGCCCGTACCGCGGAACCCCAGCCGGTCGGCACGCCGCAGGCCACCAGCGCGGCGGCCTCGAAGCCGATCCACTCGGGGATCTTGATGACGGAGTACTCGTGAACCACCGCGTACTGGGAGAACGTGCCGAGCACGCACAGGCCGCCGAAGTCCTCCCCGCCCTGGTGGAACCGGAACGTGCCGTCCAGGAACATCCCGGTCGCGGCGTTCAGCCCCAGGTCGCACAGTTGCTGGCGGCCCGTCGCGCAGTACCGGCACTTGCCGCAGGCGGGGATGAAGGAGCAGGTCACGTGATCGCCGACGGTGACCCGGGTGACGGCGGGGCCGACCGCCTCCACGACCCCCGCGCCCTCGTGCCCGCCGACCACCGGCATGCGCATCGGCGCGTCGCCCTTCTGGATATGGTCGTCGGAGTGGCACAGGCCCGCCGCGTAGAACTTGATCCTGACCTCGTTCGCCTTCGGGTCGTCCAGCTCAAGTTCGGTGATCTCCCACGGCTGACCGGGCACGCGGCAGACCGCTGCGCGCGTGGTGATGGTCATGTGAACCCCTCTCCCAGGTGGTTGCGGCCGGCCGCACGCGGCACCCATGTTTGGCAGGCCGGTGGCTGGTCCAATAATCCAGCACCCATGGCAAGTGCGCCATAACTGTTCTTAGGGACTTGCCACGAAATTTCAGCCACTGGTCTTGGGGAAAGCATGACAATCGACAAGACGACCGTGTCAAGTATCGCCTCCTGAAGGGCCGCCCGTCATGCCCCGGTCGTTCGGTAGCCTGGTCATCCGATGACCGAATCCAGTTTCCCCGCCTGGCTGGCGGCGCAGGCGGCCGACCGCGCCGACCGCGGCCTCGCCCGGCAGCTCGTGCACTCCGACGCCGAGCAGCTGCTCGACCTCGCGGGCAACGACTACCTCGGGCTCGCCCGCGACCCGCGGGTCGTCGCCGGAGCGGTGGCCGCCGCCCGGGCGTACGGCGCCGGGGCCGGCGCCTCGCGGCTGGTGTCGGGGACGCTGTCGCTGCACACCGAGCTCGAGCGGGAGATGGCCGCGTTCACCGGCTTCCCCGCCGCGCTGGCGTTCTCCACCGGCTATCACGCCAACCTCTCCGTCGTCTCGGCGCTGGCCGACGGCGACACGCTCATTGTCTCCGACGCGCACGTCCACGCCTCGCTGATCGACGCCTGCCGGCTCAGCCGCGCGGCCGTGACCGTGACGCCGCACAACGACGTCGCCGCCGTCGCCCGGGCACTGGCGGGCCGCAGCCAGGGCCGGGCCCTGGTGCTCGCCGAGACGGTCTACTCCGTCCTCGGCGACGCCGCGCCCGTGGCCGAGCTGGCCGCGGCCGTCGCGGCCGGCGACGCGGTGCTCATCGCCGACGAGGCGCACGCGCTCGGCGTCTGCGGACCCGGCGGCCGGGGGCTGCTCGCCGCGTACGGCCTGGCAGGGCGGCCCGACGTGGTGGCGACGGGAACGCTGTCGAAGTCGTTCGGCGCCCAGGGCGGCCTGGTGCTCGGCTCGCCCGAGGTCCGCGAGCACCTCGTCAACCGGGCCCGGCCCTTTATCTACGACACCGGGCTCGCGCCGGCCGCCGCGGGCGGCGCGCTCGCGGCGCTGCGGGTGCTGCGGGCCGCTCCGGAACTGCCCGTCCAGGCCCGCCGCAACGCGGCGGCCCTCGCCGCCGCCGCGGGAGTCGCCGCACCCGCCGGGGCGGTGCTGTCCGTGCCCATGCCGGGGCCGCGCGAGGCGCTCGCCGCCGTGGCGGCCGCCGCCGGCTACGGCCTGCGCATCGGCTGCTTCCGCCCGCCGTCCACCCCCGACGGCGTCTCCCGGCTCCGGCTGACCGCCCGCGCCCACCACACCGGCGAGGACCTGGCACTGGCCGCCAAGGTCCTGCGCCTCGTCACCTCCGCCCCCGCGCCGCGCGCGGAGCCGTAGCGCGGTAGCGCGCTCACGGCACGGGCAGCGTCTCGGTAAGCGGGGCGCCGGGCGGGGGCGCCGGGTCTGGCTGGGGGCCGGCCAGCAGCCAGGTCACCACCTCGGCCGCCGACCAGCCGTCCGGGTGCTGCCGCAGCATGGCGGAGATGCCGTCGTGGCCCGAGCCGAGCGTGACAAGCGGCTCCTCGGTGTACCCGTCTGCCTGCCTGGTCTGGCCAAGCCCCACGTTCGCGAGCAGCGCGTTGCACAGGCAGGCCCGGCCTTCGGTGTCCTCGGCCGCGCCGCCCTTCCTGACGTAGGTGTGCACCGGTTCTCCCGGGCAGCGGTAGCCGATGGCGCCGCCGGGCCGCACGAAGGGGACGCGCAGGTGGCCCAGGTCGCACAGCCGCGGCCGCATGCCGTGCCGTTCAGGCTCGGCGAGGGTGCCGGGAAGTTCGGCGATCTTGAAGGGGAACCCGGTGGGGGACGCCGCGGGATCGGTGCGCACTCGCAGCGTGCCCGCCCGTACCTGGTCGAGCAGTTGCGCGCGCAGGTCGGCGCGGAGCCCGGATTCCCGGCAGAGCGCGAACAGCGTCCCCGCCTGCACGCCGGCCGCGCCGGCGGCCCGTGCTTCCGCGAGCCTGGCCGGGGTGTCATAGGAGCCGGCCAGCCAGAACGGGAGCCCGATCGCGGTGAGCCGGGCGAGGTCGGCCTGATCGCGCGGACCGTAGCGGGGCTGGCCCTCCTCGTCGAGCGTGAGCCGGCCACGCGGCGGGGCGTTGTGGCCGCCGGCCGTCGGCCCCTCGACGACGAAGCCGTCGGGGCGGATCGCCGGATCGCGGGCCAGGTACTCGGCGAGGACGTGAGCGGACACGACGGCGAGGAACGCGGGGCGGTCGAGGGCCGGCGCGGCCGTGCCCGCCAGGGCGGCCGGGTCAAGGGAGACCGCGTACCGCTGCCCCTCCGCGGCGCCGGCGACATCGACTGGCAGGCTGACCTGCTCCCCCCGGGCGAGAGCGCTGAGCAGCGCGGGCATTTCCCGCGGTATCCCGGCGCCCGCCAGCACCACGTCCACCCCGGCGAGCATCGCGCCGTAGGCGGCCGCGGGCAGCGCCATCCTGATCTTGTCCAGGTAGTTGATGCCCACCGGCCCCTGATGACGCTGCTTCGCCAGCCAGACCTCGGTGAAGTTGGCCGCGACGGTGAGCTCCTGAGCGTGCGGGTCCTGGCGCAGCCGGATCCGTGGCGCCGGGGCGTACGCGGTCCCCGGCGCGCGGCCGCCAGGCCGGAAGTAACGGGACAGCACGCGCTCGGCGAGCGCGGGGAACGGGAAGGCGGCGAGCGCCGCGCGCATGTGGCCACCGGGATCGCCGTCTTGCAGCCTGCGGGCGAGCACCGCGTCGAGCGCGGTGCCCGACACGACACCGAGCTGCCCGGTCACAGATACAGCCCGCGCGAGCGACCACGAGGAGACGGCCACCCCCATCCCGCCCTGGATGACAGCGGGCAACGCTACGGCATCCTGCTTCAGCACCGGACCTCCATCCTTACGACGCCGTAGGTTACGTTAGCGTAGGTTTTCGGGTCAGGCAAGGGCGGCTTCCATGCCCGGCGGCGCCCCGGGTGAGGGCGGCCTCCCGGGACCTTCGGCCTTACCGCGGCAGGGGCTTCGGGCCCTAACCGGCACGCGCCGCGCCGGGAGAAGATGTCCGTCATGGACTTCGCACAGCGGCCGATGCTGGTGTTCTGGGAGACTACGCGCGCCTGCCTGCTGGCCTGCCGGCACTGCCGGGCGTCAGCGACGACGCGGGCCCCGGCCGGCGAACTGACGACCGCGGAGGGGTACCAGCTGATCGACCAGGTCGCCGGCTTCGGGCGGCCGCACCCGATCCTCGTGCTCACCGGCGGCGACTGCCTCCTGCGGCCCGACCTGTTCGACCTGGTCGGCTACGCGACGTCGGCCGGCGTCCCGGTCTGCCTGTCCCCGTCGGTGACGCCGCTGCTTGACGAGGAGATGATCGGCCGCATCGCCGCGTCCGGCGTCAAGGCCGTGTCGGTCAGCCTGGACGGGGCGCGGGCCGCGACGCACGAGGAGGTGCGCGGCGTGCCCGGTCATTTCGACGCGACGGTCGCCGCCATCCGCGGCCTGGTCGCGGCGGGCGTCAAGACGCAGGTCAACACCACGGTGATGAACCGCAACGCCGGGGAGCTCGCCGATGTCGCCGCGCTGCTCGTGTCGGCCGGGGTGCAGATGTGGGAGGTTTTCTTCCTGATCGAAGTCGGCCGCGGCGAGGCCGTCGGCGCGCTCTCGCC
>DAHWEX010000777.1 GCA_027326205.1 Actinomycetota bacterium | reverse complement strand
GACCCACGGGACCGGGTTCAACCTGCCGTCCTCGGACCACATCCGGGTCGTGTTCCTCGCCCCGGTCGAGGTGCTCATCGACGCGATCACCCGGCTCGGCGAGTTCCTGTCCACGTATCGGCAGTAGCGAAGGCACGAGGTCTGGTGTAGCCGCGCTCCTTTCCCGCGGCTGCGCTCCTTTCCCGCGGCTGCGCCGCCTCTTGCTGTTATCCGCTTTACGGCGGCCCGACTTGACCCTGCCCCTGGGGCAAGGCTCAGGGTAGTGACGGTGAAGCTCCTGACGATCGGCGAGTTCTCCCGGGCGGCGCGGCTGTCGCCCAAGGCGCTGCGGCTGTACGACGAGCTCGGGCTGCTGCGCCCGCATGCGGTGGACAAGTGGTCCGGGTACCGGTACTACGAGCCGTCCCAGCTGGACCGCGCGCGGCTCATCGCCTGGCTGCGCCGCCTCGGCATGCCGCTGGCCGAGATCGGCGCCGTGGTGGACTCGCCGCCCGCGGCCGCCGCTGCCCTGGTGACCCAGTTCCTGAAGCTGACCGAGGCGGAATTCGCGGAGCGTCAGCAGCATGCCCAGCTCCTCATCGGCTACCTGTCTGAAGGGACCCGCGCCTCCGTGACCGCCTCCGCTGCCGCTCCTCCGCTCTCCGTCCGCTACGCCGCCGCATCCGACCGGGGTCTCGTCCGGGAACGCAACCAGGACGCGAGCTACGCCGGCCCGCTTGCCCTCGGCGGCACCGACGGTCCGGCTGGCCCGCTGCTGCTCGCCGTCGCGGACGGGTGCGGCCCGGCCGGCGAGCTGGCGAGCGCCGCCGTGATCGACGCGCTGCGCACCCTCAGGCCCCCGACGGCGGCAGCGCCGGACCCGCGCGCCGCCACCAGGCCCGGTACGGCCGCACCGGGCACAACCGGGGAAAATCCGCTATCGGAACCCGCCGACCTGATCAACGCGCTGTCGGACGTGGTTGCCGGGGCCGTCGCCGCCGTCCGGTCGATTCAGGCCGCCCACCCGGCCGGCCCGGCCGAGTGGGATTCGGGGTCGACGCTTACCGCTATGTACTGGACCGGGTCTCAGCTGGCCCTGGTGCACATTGGCGACACGCGCGCCTACCTGCTGCGCGACGGCGGACTGTTCCAGCTCACGCACGACGATTCGGTGACCCAGGCCATGGTCGACGCCGGGCAGCTGACCGTGGAGGAGGCGTGGTCGCACCCGCAGCGGGCGCTGCTGGTGAAGGCGATCGGCACGCTGCCCGGCGACGCTGAGACCCCGGCCCTGTCGCTGCGGGACCCGCGGTCCGGAGACCGGTACCTGCTTACGTCGGACGGGCTGACGTCGGTTGTCCCCGTGCCGGTCATCCGCGAGGTGCTGCGCGACGCCTCCCTGTCCCCGCGGGACGTGGCCGCCCGGCTGATCGCCCTGGCGAACGAGGCCGGCGGCCCCGACAACATCGCGTGCGCCGTCGCCGACGTGCTTCCCGCATCTGACGTAATCCCCGCCCCCTGACCGGACACGGGCGGGCCGGGCCAAGCGCGGACGAGTGCTCGCGGGCGTCCCTAAGCAGGCCCGGCAGGTCCGACGGGCGGCCCTCGTCCGAAAACCCGAGCGGACGGGACGGCGGCGGGGAAGAATAGCTCCATGGCTACGCATGTCGCGTTGCTGCGGGGGATCAACCTCGGCGGCAAAAACAAGGTGGCGATGACCGACCTGCGCGCGCTGGTCGCCGAACTCGGGCACACGGACGTCTCGACGTACATCCAGAGCGGCAACGTGCTGTTCACCGCCGCCGAGGACGCCGACTGCGCCCTGGTCGCCCGCGCCATGTCCGACGCGATCGCCGCCCGCCTGGGCGTGACGGCGCCGGTCGTCGTGGTGACGCGGGAGGAACTCGGCCAGATCCACGCCGCCAACCCGTTTCCCGGCGAAACCGACCCCAAGCGGGTTCACGCGGTCGTGCTCAGCGCGCCGCCCGGACCGGAACTGGCGGCCAAACTCGAGGCGGCGGCCGCCGCGGCCGCCGCAAAGGGCACGCACGACGCGGTCGTGACCATCGACCGGACGCTCTACCTGCACACGCCCGCCGGGTACGGTAACAGCGACCTCTCCGCTGCGGCGCTGCGGATCGTCGGCTCCCCCAAGGCAGGCGCCACCGGCACCGCGCGCAACTGGGCGACGATGACCAAGCTCCTGGAACTCTGCGGGCCCTGACCCTCCGGTGTCACGAAACCCCCGGTGTCACGAAAAGTCGGGTACGTGCCCTTCCCGTGATCGCGGAGACTTAATTTTTCCCGGAGACTTAATGCACTTATGCGATGCGAATCTTCCGCGAGAAACTAAGTCTCCTCGATCATGCGGCGCGCCCAGGTGCGGCAAGCCGCGCATATCACCCGATGTCCGGCATGGCGCGCCCGGTGGGTGCGGTGGGCGCGGTGGGCCATCGCCCGGCTGGGCGCCGGACTCCGCCCCGGCGGCGGGTGCGGGGGCGGGGGCGGGGGCGGGGGCGGGTAGAGTCACGGCGTGAATCGTGCGGTTCTTGTTACGGGCGGGTCGCGGGGCATCGGGGCGGCGGTCGCGCGGGCGTTCGCGGGGCACGGGGACCGGGTCGCGGTGCACTGCGGCAGCGCCGTCGCCGCCGCGCAGGCGGTTCGGGCTGCGCTGCCCGGCCAGGGGCACGTCGTCGTGAAAGCCGATCTCGCTGACCCGGCCGCCGTCGCAGCCATGGTCGACGAGGCGGCGGACCGGCTCGGCGGCCTCGACGTGCTCGTCAACAACGCCGGGATCTACGTTGATCACCCCGTGCTCGGCACCTCCTACGAGGAATGGCAGGCGGCGTGGGCGGCTACGCTCGGCGTCAACCTGGTCGGTGCCGCGAACGCGACCTGGTGCGCCGTCAGGCACATGACGGCCGGCGGCCGGGGCGGGCGGATCGTCAACGTCGGGTCGCGCGGCGCCTACCGGGGCGAGCCGGCGCACCCGGCGTACGGGGCGGCCAAGGCGGGGCTGCACGCCTTCGGCCAGTCCCTGGCCGTGGCCCTCGCGCCGCACGGGATCACCGTCGCCTCGGTCGCACCCGGCTACGTGCAGACCGACATGACGGCCGGGGAACTCGCCACCCCGGCGGGCGACGCGATCCGGGCGCAGTCCCCCTTCAACCGGGTCGCCACCCCCGAGGAGATCGCGGCGGCGGTGGTCTACCTGGCCTCCCCCGAGGCGGCGTGGTCGAGCGGCGCGGTCCTCGACCTGAACGGCGCCTCCTACCTGCGCTAGCCGCCGGCCGCCGAATCAGCCCTAGCGGCGGGCGGCCCCGCCCGGTAAGTTAACCGGTAATGAGTCATTGTGCCGTTTGGTGCTTATCGAACCGGCCGGCACGCCATCCCGGAGGGGCAGCGGAATGGATTACGTGATCGCACAGGTGAACATCGGGCGGCTCGTCGCGCCGCTGGACAGCCCGCGGCTCGCGGACTTCGTCGGCCAGCTCGACGCGGTCAACGCGGTCGCGGACGCGGCACCCGGGTTCCTGTGGCGGCTGCAGACCGAGGACGGGAACTCGACCGCCCTGCGCGCCTTCGAGAGCGACGCCGAGGGGGCGGACGGCGGGATCCTTATCAACATGTCCGTCTGGGAATCGGTCGAGGCCTTCGCCGCGTTCGTGTACGGCGCCGCGCATCTCCCGGTGCTGCGGCGGCGCCGCGAGTGGTTCGAGCGCATCACGGACAGCTACGCGGCCGTGTGGTGGGTTCCGCGCGGCCACATCCCGACCATCCGCGAAGCCGAAGACCGGGTGAAGTACCTGCGCGCCCACGGCCCCACGCCCCGCGCGTTCACGCTCAAGGTCCACTTTCCGCCCCCGGACAGCGCCGGTGCCGCCCCGCTGCACAGCCCGGACGAGTGGGCCTGCCCGGTCTAGGCCGCCCGCCCGCGGCGGCACCGTAACGGAGCACGTGGAACACGCGCACGTTCGGGATCACGGTTTGTTATCCGCGCCCATCGCCACGGGCGCGCGCGTCCATGGACTCCGGCCGCGCGCACTCGGTCTCCGCGGGCTCCGGCGGCGCGGGCGGCCACGTCTCCGCGACGCGCACGGCCCTCGGCCGCGACTGACCGCGCGTCAGGCGAGGATCGTACAGGAGTGAGCCGGGACGAGCAGCGGGTCGGCCGGGACGGCACCCGGCTCGGCCGTCTCCGCGACGGACAGGCCG
>DAHWEX010000774.1 GCA_027326205.1 Actinomycetota bacterium | reverse complement strand
GGATGCAGGTCAAGACCGCCGACCTCGCCGGCCGGGAGCCAGACGGCCTCGTCGGATTCGTAGGAATCGGCGCGGACCCGCAGCGGCTCCGCCGCCTGCGCCAGCACGGTGTGGTACGCCCAGCCGCCGTGGTCGTCGGTGCGCATGCCGCGCGGCACGACCAGCGCCGGGTCGAGCATGCACTCCTCGTCCGCCTCGCGCAGCGCCGCCTCGGCCGGCGTCTCGTCGCTGTCCATCGCCCCGCCCGGCAGCGCCCAGGTCCCGCCCTGGTGGCTCCACCGGGAGCGGTGCTGCAGCAGCACCAGGCTCAGCGACTGGTCCGTGGGGTGGGCCACGTAGACCAGCAGGCCGGCCGCTCCGAACAGGCCCCAGTGCTGGTGCCCCAGCGCACAGGTCACCCACCCGTTCCCGCTTCGCCCACCCGGCATGGATCTCCTTTCCGCGTGCCCGGCGACCAGGGCGCGCTCAGCTCCGGGCCAGGCTAGTGAGCGGCCAGCGCGCCGAAGCCGGCCGGCACCTTGCCGATGACCGCGAGGCACTCGGTGAAGAAGTAGATCCCCTTGAAGAACTCGAGGATGTTGCCCTCCTCGACCAGGATCTTGCGGTACATCACGGTGCGCTGCGGATCATAGCCGTCGTGCAGCGCCTGCCAGTCCGCGTAGTCCATGCCGAGGACGTAGGTGGCCTCCGGTGTGCCTCCCGGCCCGGTGACGCGGCAGTCGGTGACCGTGCCGCCGCCCCACTGGATGAACAGGGAGGCGGGCCCGGCGGGCAGGTCGCGGCAGCCGAGCGCCCACGAGGACGCGTAGCCGGCCTTGACCCGGTCGAAGAAGTCCCAGTACATCTGCAGCTTGCCCGCCCGGTCCGGCTCCGGCGGCCCGGCCGACAGCGCGTCCCGTACCGCGGCGGCCCAGGCGGGACTGAAGAACTCCGGCTCGCTCATCGCCGCTCACCCGCCTGCCAGCACCGGCTGCACCGACGAGACCATGGCCTGCAGGTCGGGCGGCAGGGTGATGCCGACGTCGTTCAGCTTGCGGCCCAGTTGCTGGAACATCAGCATCCGCACCTCGTCCTGGGTCCAGCCGAGCGGCTCGTAGATCACCTCGCGGCTGGCCACGCCGGCGAGCATCAGGATGGTGCGCAGTGTCTCGTGGATCTCCCTGATCATCGTGGGGTCCTTCCGCACCGCGTCCTGCAGGTACTTCATGCCCCCCTGCACGTGCCGCGACTCGTCGCGGCAGGTCGCGGTGAAGCCGGTGTAGTAGGCCGGGAGGAATCCCCGCCAGCGGGCGTAGGAGAGCGTCACCTTCATCACCGACAGGGCCAGCACGCCTTCGATCCACAGGAAGTAGGTCGTGCCGTAGCGCACCCGGGCCCGCTCGTCGTACGGGTTCCTGCGGACCTCGTCGGCCTGGTAGGCCAGCAGCCCGAACGGCCCGACGAACGTCTCGGACACCCACGGGAATGACGCGTCGAGGATGGCCATGATGTCGCCGCCCTGCAGCCCGACGACCTCGCGGTAGAACCGGTCGAAGAACACGGTGTGCCGCGCCTCGTCCTCGATCTGGGCGGAGATGTGCAGCTTCTCCTCCTCGCCCGCGCCGATCATGAACACCGGCAGCTCGATCTCGACCTGCCGCTCGCCGTGATGGAACCCGGACGCGATGGCCAGGAACGACTGCCGCTCCGGCTCGGTCATCTTCTCGGTCCAGTCGATCTTGTCCTGGGCGAAGTCCAGGTCGTACACGTCCCACCGCTGCTTGAGGTACTTGCGGTAGAGTGTCGTGTAGTCGGGCAGGGACCGCATGTCCTTGTGGACGTACTCGATGACGTCGTCGATGTCGACGTCGAGCACCTCCTTGAGGGCGGCGCCCTCGATCTGGCGCACCTGCTGGTCGCTGAGCGCCCGCGGGCCCTCGTGCAGCACCGCCGTCGGGCTCTTGCGTTCGGTCATGGACAACTTCCGTTCCTACTCGCGGGTACCTCCCTGTGGCCATTTAAAGAACGTTCATTTAATTCGTCAAGCTCGCGCGGGGCACCGGGGAACGCAGGCGGGAATCACGCGCCCGTTCGGAAGGCTTAGGTGTATCCCGCCGAACGGGTCCCTGGTTCCCGCCGCCCGTCACGCTTCGCGGACGGCCTGCCTGCCGTGCGGCGTGGGCCTGTGATGCTCTCCGCTGCCCTGAGCGGAGCCGCTGGCCTCCCGCGAGCGGTGAACGTAGCGTCAGTGGCGTGAGCGACGCGGAGCCCGAGCGGACCGGGTACGTGCGGGCCGGCGGCGTGCGGCTCGCCTACCGGGCCTGGGGGCCCGGGCAGGCGCCGCCGGCGGTGCTGCTGCACGCGCTCGGCGAGTCATCCGCCGGCTGGGCCCAGGTCGCCGCCGGACTGGCACCGCGATGGCGCGGGTACGCCTGCGACCTGCGCGGGCACGGGGCCAGCGACTGGCCGGGGGACTACACGATCGAGCGGCTCACCGCCGACCTCGCGGCGTTCATCGACGCGCTGGGCCTGGACCGGGTGACGCTCGTCGGCCACTCGGTCGGCGGGCCGCCCGCCTACCTGTACGCGGCGCGGCACCCGGAGCGCGTTTCCGGTGCGTCCGCCGGTTCCCCTGATGCGGTTATTGACGTCCTCGGGCCGCTGTGTTTCCATATGGCCAATGGACTGACCAGTAGACCATTAGACGACCGGGCGGCGCGCGGGCCGCGTCCCCGCGGCGGCTCGACCGGAGGGAGAGCCCATGGCGCGCCGACCCGTCATCGGCCTGACGACGTACCGGGAACGGGCCAAGACCCTGGTCTGGGACACCGAGTTCGCGCTGCTGCACAACGTCTACGTGGACGCCGTGGCCCGGGCCGGCGGGATCCCCGTGCTGCTGCCGCCCCAGGAACACGGCGCGGGCGAGGTGGTCGCGCGCCTGGACGCCCTGGTGCTGTCGGGCGGGTCGGACATCGCGCCGGAGCGCTACCGGCAGCGCCAGGACCCGCGCACCGCGGTCGTCCGCCCGTGGCGCGACGACTGGGAGCTGCGCCTGCTTGACCAGGCGCTGGACCGCGACCTGCCCGTGCTCGGGGTGTGCCGGGGCGCGCAGCTGCTCAACGTGGCCCTCGGCGGCACGCTGGACCAGCACATCCCGGACACGCTCGGCCACCAGCGGCACTGCCCGGCTCCCGGCGTCTTCGGGAAGATCGAGGTGACCCTGCGGCCGGGCAGCGTGCTGGCCGGGGTGCTCGGCCCGGAGGTCAAGGTCGCCTGCTACCACCACCAGGCCATCGACCAGGTCGCGCCGGGTCTTGAGGTCGCCGGCCGGTCCGATGACGGCACCGTCGAGGCGGTCGAACTGCCCGGCCGCCGCTTCGCCGTCGGCGTGCAGTGGCACCCCGAGCAGGACGGCGACGACCTGCGGCTGTTCGCGGCGCTCGTCGCGGCGACGGCGGACGGCCGCGCAGCGGAGCAGGATTCCGAACCGAGCGAGGGAGCGAGCCGTGCCGGCCTATGACGTGATCAACCCCGCGACCGAAGAGGTCGTGCGGACCGTGCCGCTGGCCGGCGTCGCCGAGACCGACGCCGCGATCGCCCGGAGCGCGGCGGCACAGGAAACCTGGCGCGCGGTCGCCCCCGCGGACCGCGCCCGGCTGCTGCGGCGCTTCGCCGCGGCGGTGGACGGCGACCTGGAGCACCTCGCGCGGCTCGAGGTGGCTAACTCGGGCCACACCATCGGCAACGCCCGCTGGGAGGCCGGCAACGTCCGTGACGTGCTGAACTACTACGCCGCCGCCCCGGAGCGGCTGTTCGGCCGGCAGATCCCGGTGGCGGGCGGCATCGACGTCACGTTCAAGGAACCACTCGGCGTGGTCGGCGTGATCGTGCCGTGGAACTTCCCGATGCCCATCGCAGGCTGGGGCTTCGCCCCGGCGCTGGCGGCCGGGAACTCGGTCGTGCTCAAGCCGGCCGAGCTGACGCCGCTGACGGCGGTCCGGCTGGGCGAGCTGGCCCTGGAAGCCGGGCTGCCGGAGCACGTCTTCCAGGTCATCCCGGGCCAGGGAACGGTGGTCGGGGCGCGCTTCGTCACCCACCCGGCGGTGCGCAAGGTGGTGTTCACCGGGTCCACCAGCGTCGGCAAGCGCCTCATGGCCGGCTGCGCCGAGCAGGTGAAGCGGGTGACGCTTGAACTCGGCGGCAAGAGCGCGAACATCGTCTTCGCGGACTGCGACCTGGAGAAGGCGGCGGCGACCGCCCCGTACGGGGTGTTCGACAACGCCGGCCAGGACTGCTGCGCCCGCTCGCGCATCCTGGTGGAGCGCACCGTGTTCGACCGGTTCATGGAACTGCTCGAACCGGCCGTCAAGGGCGTCCGGGTCGGCGACCCGGCCGACGAGGCCACCGAGATGGGGCCGCTCATCTCGGCCCGCCAGCGCGGCGCCGTCGCGTCCTACGTTCCGGCCGGCGCGCCGGTCGCCTTCCGCGGCGCGTGCCCAGACGGCCCCGGGTACTGGTACCCGCCGACCGTGCTCGCGCCGGTGGACACCGATTCGCGGCAGTGGCGCGAGGAGATCTTCGGCCCGGTGGTCGCGGTGGTGCCGTTCGAGGACGAGGCCGACGCGGTCCGGCTGGCCAACGACTCCGAGTACGGCCTGTCCGGCTCGATCTGGACCGGCGACGTCGGGCGCGCGTTCCGCGTCGCGCGGGGCGTGGACAGCGGCAACCTGTCGGTCAACTCGCACTCCTCGGTGCGTTACAGCACGCCGTTCGGCGGCTTCAAGCAGTCCGGCCTCGGCCGGGAGCTCGGCCCCGACGCGGTCGACGCGTTCACCGAGACCAAGAACCTGTTCATCGCGACCGGTATCTGAACCACGGGCATCTGAACCACGGGCACCTGAAAGAGGCAGCGTTTATGGGAAACGGCAGCATCGGCAACCGCCTGCAGGACCGGGTGGCCGTGATCACCGGCGGCGGGAGCGGCATCGGGCGCGCCGCGGCGCGGCGGCTGGCCGCCGAGGGTGCCAGGGTGGTCATCGGCGACCTCAGCCCGGAGACGGGCAAGGCCGCGGCCGACGAGGTCGGCGGCCTGTTCGCGCGGTGCGACGTCACCAGCGAGGCTGACGTCGAGAACCTGTTCCAGGCAGCGTTCGAGGCGTACGGCTCGGTGGACGTCGCGTTCAACAACGCGGGCATCTCCCCGCCCGACGACGACTCCATCCTGGTCACCGGCGTCGACGCCTGGCGGCGGGTGCAGGAGGTCAACCTCACGTCGGTCTACTACTGCTGCAAGCACGCGATCCCGTACATGCAGCGCCAGGGCAAGGGCTCGATCATCAACACCGCGTCGTTCGTCGCGCTGCTGGGCGCGGCCACCTCGCAGATCTCGTACACCGCGAGCAAGGGCGCCGTCCTGGCGATGTCGCGTGAGCTGGGCGTGCAGTTCGCCCGGGAGGGCATCCGGGTCAACGCCCTGTGCCCGGGTCCGGTGAACACGCCGCTCCTGCGGGAGCTGTTCGCCAAGGACCCCGAGCGGGCGCAGCGCCGCCTGGTGCACATCCCCATGGGCCGGTTCGCCGAACCGGAGGAGATCGCCGCCGCGGTCGCGTTCCTGGCCAGCGACGATTCCTCGTTCATGACCGCGTCCACGTTCCTGGTCGACGGCGGCATCTCCGGTGCGTACGTGACGCCCCTGTAAGCTCGCACCGGGGCAAGCGGCCGCCGGCCGCACGGAGGCTCAGATGGCGATCAGCGTTTTCGACTTGTTCTCGATAGGCATCGGCCCGTCCAGTTCGCACACGGTCGGCCCGATGCGGGCCGCGCACATGTTCGTCAAGCGGCTGGACCGCGAGGGCCTGCTGCCCGCGGTGGCGCGGATCCAGGCCGAGCTGTACGGCTCGCTGGGCGCCACCGGGCACGGGCACGGCACGCCCAAGGCGGTGCTGCTGGGGCTGGAAGGTCACCGGCCGGCGGACGTGGACGTGCGCGGCGTGGAGCCGGACCTGGCCCGCATTCGCGAGGCCGGCCGGCTGCGGTTGCTGAGCACGGAGCACGGCGACGCGTACGCGATCGGCTTCGACCAGGACCGGGACCTGGTGCTGCACCGGCGCAAGGCGCTGCCCTACCACCCCAACGGCCTGCGGCTGACCGCGTTCGACGACCGCGGCGAGCCGGTGGAGGCCAAGACGTACTACTCGGTCGGCGGCGGGTTCGTGGTGGACGGCGACGCGGCCGGCGCCGACCGGGTGGTACCGGACGACACGGCGCTGCGCTACCCGTTCCGCACCGGAGCCGAACTGCTGCGGCTGACCGAGACCACCGGCTACTCGATGTCCAGGCTGATGCTGGAGAACGAGCTGGCCTGGCGCGGCGAGGACGAGGTGCGGGCGAAGCTGCTCGAGATCTGGCAGGTGATGCGCCAGTGCGTGGCGGCCGGGATCGCCGCCGAGGGCGTCCTGCCCGGCGGGCTGCGGGTCCGCCGCCGGGCCCCGGCGCTGGCCCGCGCCCTGCGCGCCGAAGGCCGCCGGGAACTGCACGCCGGCGAATGGCTCACGCTGTGGGCGATGGCGGTCAACGAGGAGAACGCGGCCGGCGGGCGGGTGGTCACCGCACCGACCAACGGCGCGGCCGGCATCATCCCGGCGGTGCTGCACTACTTCGCGGAGTTCGTCCCCGGCGGCGGCGACGCCCACGGCGCGGACGAGGACGGGGTGGTGCGCTTCCTGCTGGCCGCGGGCGCGGTCGGGATGCTGTTCAAGGAGAACGCCTCGATCTCCGGTGCCGAGGTGGGCTGCCAGGGCGAGGTCGGGTCGGCGTGCGCGATGGCCGCGGCGGGCCTGGCCGAGGTGATGGGCGGCACCCCGGCCCAGGTGGAGAACGCGGCCGAGATCGGCATGGAGCACAACCTGGGCCTGACCTGCGACCCGGTGGGCGGCCTGGTGCAGATCCCGTGCATCGAACGCAACGGCATGGCCGCGGTCAAGGCGGTCACGGCCGCGCGCATGGCGCTGCGCGGCGACGGGCGGCACCATGTCTCCCTGGATAAGGTCATCAAGACCATGAAGGAGACCGGGCGCGACATGTCGGTGAAGTACAAGGAGACCGCCCGCGGCGGCCTCGCGGTGAACGTCATCGAATGCTGACCGGGCCTCAGGAGGGCGGGGTGACCGCCGCTCACCAGGCGCCGGGGTCGTCCGCTCCGGCGGGAACCGTCGATGACCTGCTGTTCCGCCCGGTCCGGTCTGGGAACGCCTTCGAGGAGACGGTGGAACGGCTGCTGCAGACGATCCGTCTCGGCATCGTGGCCCCCGGCGGGCGGCTGCCGGCCGAACGGGAGATGGCCGCCCGCTTCAAGGTCAGCCGGGTGACGGTCCGCGAGGCGATCCGCGCGCTGCAGCAGGCCGGCTATGTCGAGTCCCACCGCGGCCGCTACGGCGGCACCTTCGTCACCCGGCCGCCGCCGCGGCCGGGCCGCCGGAACCTGAGGCAGCTGGCCCAGGAGATGGGCACCGCGCTGGACGACGCCCTCACCATGCGCTACGTGCTTGAGGTGGGCGCGGCCGAGGCGGCGGCCCTGCGCCGCCCCCTCGCCGGCCAGGACCGGAACTACCTGGAACAGCGCCTGAAACAGGCCACCGACGTCAGCCTCGCGGACTACCGCCGGCACGACTCCCGGCTGCACCTGGCCATCGCCGAAACCGCGGGCTCCCCGTCGCTGACCGCGGCGGTAGCCGAGGTGCGGGGCCGCCTCAACGAGCTTCTCGACGCGATCCCGCTGCTGGCCCGCAACATCAAGCACTCCAAGGAGCAGCACGCCGCGATCGTCGCGGCGATCCTCGGCGGCGACGCCGCGGGCGCCCGCCAGGCGATGGCCGAGCACGTCTCCGGCACCGCGTCGCTGCTGCGCGGCTTCCTGGAGTAGCGCCCGTCCCGCCGGCGGCCTGCCGCGGACCGCACGGAACCGCGCCGCCCGCCGGCCGCCCGGCGGCCGCCCGGATGGTTCCCGGCGGTGCCGGCCCCCGCGCTCCGTGTGCGATCGTTAGACACTGACGTGGTAATGAGCGCGGAGGCCAGCACATGATGACGGAAGCCGATTTCTCGGACCTGCGCACCGCCCTGCGGGAGTTCCTCCGCAAGGAGGTCGTCCCGGTTGAGGCCCAGATCGACGCCGACGACGCGGTACCGGAGCGGCTGATCAGCCAGGCCAAGGCGATGGGGCTGTACGGGTACGCGATTGGCGAGGAGTACGGCGGGCTCGGCCTGTCGGTGCCGCAGCAGGTCGCCGTGGCGATCGAGCTCGGCTACACCACTCCGGCGTTCCGGTCGCTGTTCGGCACCAACAACGGCATCGCCGGCCAGGTGATCGTGGCGGCCGGCACCGAGGAGCAGAAGCGGGCGATCCTGCCCCGCCTGGCCTCCGGCGAACTGGTCGCGTCGTTCGCGCTGACCGAGCCCGACGCGGGCTCGGACCCGAGCCGCCTGGTCACCTCGGCCCGTGCCGACGGCGGCGCCTGGGTGCTCAACGGGCTCAAGCGCTTCATCACCAACGCCCCCATGGCCGACGTGTTCATGGTCTTCGCGCGCACCGACCCGGACGCGCCGGCCGGCCAGGGCATCGGGGTGTTCGCCGTCCCGGCCGGCAGTCAGGGCCTGACCGTGGGCCCCCGTGACCACAAGATGGGCCAGGGCGGCGCCTGGACGGCCGACGTGTCGCTGAGCGACGTCCGGGTTCCCGGCGACGCCCTGGTCGGCACCTCGCCGAGCGCCGGGTACGCCACCGCCATGCGCAGCCTCGCCCACGGCCGGCTGACCATCGCGGGCGTCTGCGTCGGGGTGGCCGGCCGCCTGGTGGAGGAGAGCACCCGGTACGCCAGGCAGCGGTACCAGGGCGGCCACCCGATCGGCGACTACCAGCTGATCCAGGCCATGCTCGCCGACTCCTACACCGAGTACGTCGCGGCCCGCGCCCTGGTGACCGACGCCGCCGCGGCCTACGAGGCGGGCACCGACCGTCGCGCCGGCCCTTCGGCCGCGAAGTACTTCGCCAGCGAGGCCGTGGGCCGGATCGCCGACCGGGCCGTGCAGATCCACGGCGGCTCGGGCTACATCCGCGGCGTCCCGGTCGAGCGCCTCTACCGCGACGTCCGCCTGTTCCGCATCTACGAGGGCACCAGCCAGATCCAGCAACTGGTAATAGCCCGCGAGCTCCTGAAGTAACCGAGCGGCCCGCGGACGTCCCGTTGCTGCCGTGATAGCGGCAGCAACGGGACGTCCACGCGGAGCCCGGGAGAGATAACAGCAACAGGCGCGGAGCGCGGCCGGCGGCGGAGCGCGGCCGACGGCGGAGCGCGGCCGACGGCGGACCGGGCGTGCGCGGCGGGACGGCTCAGGTGACCCGGTAAGCGGTGTAGCTCACGGTGTCCGCGCCGCGGATGGCCGAGGCGACGAAGATCGACCGCTCGAGAAACGCGAGCCGCGGCGCGGACGCCTCCAGGTACACCGCCACCCGGAAGTAGTACGCGGCGGGATCGACCGGTTCCCCGGCGAGCAGCGCGGCGAGCACCCCCGGCGGCCCGCTGCGCACCCCGGACGTCCGGAAGTGCACGTACTCCCCGGCGGCGGTCACCGCCGAGTACCGCGTGTCGATCTCGACCGTCCCGTCGGGCCGGACCACCTGCCAGTCCGCCCCGCCGGGCAGGATCTCCGCGTCGAGACCCCCGTCGAGTCCTCTGCCCACCGACAGGAAGCTGGCCCGCCCGCCCGCGATCGCGACGACCCGCCGGTGCCCGGCCCGCGTCGCCCCGTGGTCCTCCAGCGGCCCGAGCCGCGCCGTCACGGTAAACGCGGGCTCAAGTCCCGGCACGGGCGCATCGGCGGCATCACCACTCAGCATGCGTCCAGTCTCACCCGCATCACCCCGGTATTCAACCCCAGCGCCAACCGGGCAGCCTGCGGAGCTTCGCGTCCCCCGTGGCCGACGATCACGCCCGGCAGGCCGGCTGTGCGAAGCCCGCTCGCGCGCGATGTGGCGGGCTGGCCCGCTGGCACCGGCTCCGTGGGCCGCGGCGGCGACCGCGAGGGCGGCGGCCGTGTCCGCGGGTGGCGGGGGCGTCCGCGATCTGGACCGCGGGCGGCCTAGAGCCGGACGATGAGCTTGCCGAAGTTCTTGCCCTCGAGCATGCCGGCGAACGCCTCGGGCGCGTTTTCCAGGCCGTCCACGATGTCCTCGCGGCACCGCAGCCTGCCCTCGCGGGCCCACGGGACGGCCTGCCGCAGGAACTCCGGCTCCAGTGCGGCGAAGTCGCTCACGATGAAGCCGCGCACGGTCAGGCTCTTCGTGAGGATGGACCGCAGCAGCAGCGGCGAACGGTCCGGGCCGGCCGGCGGCGACGTCATGTTGTAAGCGGCGACGAGCCCGCACAGCGGCACCCGGCCGAACCGGTTCAGCCGGGGGAGCACCGCATCCCAGACGTGCCCGCCGACGTTCTCGAAGTACACGTCGATCCCGTCGGGCGTGGCCGCCGCGAGGTCGTCGCCGAACGTGGGGGAGCGGTGGTCAAGCGCCGCGTCGAACCCGAGCGACCGGACGTGGTCCGCCTTCCGCGGCCCGCCCGCGATCCCGACCGCGCGCGCCCCGAGGATCCTGGCGAGCTGCCCGACGGCCGCGCCGACCGGCCCGCTGGCGGCCGCGACGACGACGGTCTCCCCGGCCTTCGGCTGCCCGATCTGCGTCAGCCCGGCGTAGGCGGTGAGTCCCGGCATGCCGAGGACGCCGAGGGCGGTGGTGACCGGCACGCCGCTGTCCGGGTCGAGCTTGCGCACGTGCTCGGCCCGCGCCACGCCGTACTTCTGCCAGCCGGAATAGGCGAGCACGAGATCGCCGGGCTTCAGGCCGGGCGACCGCGACTCGACGACCTCCCCGATGGTCCCGCCGACCATCACGCCGCCCACCTCAACCGGCGGGGCGTAGGAGGGCGCGTCGCTCATCCGGCCGCGCATGTACGGGTCGAGCGATAGGTACCGGGTCCGCAGCAGCACCTGCCCGTCGCGCGGCGACGGCAGCGGCTCGCTGGCGAAGGCGAAGTTATCGGCGGTAGGCCGCCCCACTGGCCGCGATGCCAGCCGCACCTGCACGTTCTCGTCGGTCACGCTCGCAGCGTACTCCCGTCCTGGCGGCGGCCGACACCGGCCGTCCGGGCGGGGAAACGCTCGTCATTGGCAACGCGGCCCGTCCGAGTGCGACCGTCCGGTCAGATGACGTAGTAGCCGAGGCCCTTCACCCGGGTGAGCAGCCCCTCACCTTCGAGCAGCTGGAGGGCCTTGACGCAGGTCAGAGGCGACCAGCCGGTTTGCCTCGCCAGCTTGTTGCGGCTGGGGGTGGGCTGGCCGGAAGCGAGCGTGCCGTCAGCGATCTTGGCACGCAGGTCGGCCGCGAGTCGCACGTACTTGCGGGGGTCGTTGGCGGGGTCTGGTGCCATTTCTGCCGCTCCCTGCGGATCGGAGGTTCTACCGTTCACGATCATAGTCGAGCGGATGCGTCCAATTGGCAATGTGTTGCTATCGCGGCGAAAATCGCCGCCCGCCGGCCGGCCTGCTCTATGGGCGCGGCGCGGTGAGCGCCGGCCCGTTCGGCCACCGCCGGCACCTGCTCCGGCCGCCGGCCGGCAGCACCCGGCTGCGCCAGGGTGACGTGGCGGCCGTGACGATGACGGCGTCGCACCCGGAGCGGGCCAGGGACTTCTACGCGGCCGTGCTGCGGGCGCCTGGCGGACCGAGGAGGTCAATCCACCGTCCAGCGTCCTGCCGGCCCAGACCGGGACGGAGGCGCAGGCGCGGACGAGCCCGAGCGGATGCGGTTCGGCCTGCTCGCCGAGTGCGCCGACGACCAGGGCGCCGCCTGCCGCCTCTGGCCGCCGGCCGGCTAGCTTCAGGCGTCAGCGGACCGGGCGCCGGGCGCGCCGCATCCGGATCCCCAGCACGGTGAACGCGCCGAGGAACACGACGACCCCGATGACGAGCAGGTAGAGCAGGCCCTTCACGACCGCCCCGACGATGCCGAGGGCCACGGCGACCAGCACCAGGAGCAGGAACAGGACCATGGCTACCGCCGCGCCAGCCGGCGCTCGCCGCTCGCGCCCTGCTGGTAGGGGATGCCGTAGTGCTCGAACAGGGTCGGCTCGTCGGTGGCGGCGAGCTCGCCGTCGGTGTCGATCGAGAACGCGTCCTTGACCTGGCCCCTGCTGTAGGCGACCCGCACGCTGTCGGGCGCCACCGTCGCCCGGTCCAGCGGCACGAACGTCAGCCGGTGCCGTCCGAGCATCCCGACCCGCACCGAGGCGAACGCGGGCTCGTCGGTGCTCGTGTCCACGTAAATCCCCTCGAGCAGGCCGATCTTGTGACCGTCCGGGTCCACCACGTCGTGGTTTCGCCAGTCGCGGATGTTCTCGGCCCGAATCATAGGCGTAATCTGCCCCTCGTCACCGTAGGCAAACACGCGTACCGGCAACGTGCAATTTCTGTAACTTGGGGCAGATGGAGCGCATGAAACCCGAAATATGGCCAGGGCAGCCGTACCCGCTCGGTGCCAGCTACGACGGCGTCGGCACCATCTTCACGCTGTTCTCCGAGGTGGCCGAGCGCGTCGAACTGTGCCTCTTCGACCCCCGCGGCGGCGAGCAGCGGCTGGACATGACGGAGGTAGACGGGTACGTCTGGCACGCTTTCCTGCCGGGAATCGGCGCCGGGCAGCGCTACGGCTACCGGGTGCGCGGACCGCACCACCCCGACAGCGGCCTGCGCTGCGACCCGTCGAAGCTGCTCATCGACCCCTACGCCCGGGCCATCGACGGCGAGGTGAAGTGGGACCCGGCCGTCTACGGTTACCCGCTCGGCGGCGACGACCGCGAGCTGAGCGACGCCGACAGCGCTCCCTTCACCCCCCGCTCGGTGGTCACCAACCCGTGGTTCGAGTGGGGTGACGACCGGCAACTGCGGATCCCCTGGCACGAGAGCGTGCTGTACGAGTGCCACGTCAAGGGCCTCACCATGCGCCACCCGGCGATCCCGCAGGACCAGCGCGGCACGTACGCCGGCATGGCGCATCCCGCCGTCATCGAGCACCTCAAGCGCCTGGGCGTCACCGCGGTGGAGCTCATGCCGGTGCACCACTTCGTCCAGGATCACCACCTGGTGGACAAGGGCCTGCGCAACTACTGGGGCTACAACTCGATCGGCTTCTTCGCCCCGCACAGCGACTACTCCGCCTGGGGCGTCGAGCAGGTCGTCTCCGAGTTCAAGTACCTGGTCAAGACCATGCACGAGGCCGGGATCGAGGTCATACTCGACGTGGTTTACAACCACACCGGGGAAGGCAACCACCTCGGCCCGACGCTGTCCTTCAAGGGCATCGACAACCCGGCCTACTACCGGCTCGCCGACGGCGGCCGCTACTACTTCGACACCACGGGCACCGGCAACACGCTGAACATGCGCCACCCGCACGTGCTCCAGCTCATCATCGACTCGCTGCGCTACTGGGTGAGCGAGATGCACGTAGACGGGTTCCGCTTCGACCTGGCCGCGAGCCTGGCCCGCCAGTTCCACGAGGTCGACCGGCTGTCGGCCTTCTTCGACCTCATCCAGGTGGACCCGGTGGTGAGCCAGGTCAAGCTCATCGCCGAGCCGTGGGACCTCGGCGAGGGCGGCTACCAGGTGGGCAACTTCCCGACGCTGTGGTCGGAGTGGAACGGCCGCTACCGGGACACGGTCCGCGACTACTGGCGCGGGCACGACAGCACGATGGCGGACTTCGCCTACCGGCTGACCGGCAGCTCCGACCTCTACGGCCGCACCGGCCGCCGCCCGTACGCCAGCGTCAACTTCGTCACCGCGCACGACGGGTTCACCCTCACCGACCTGGTCTCCTACGACCACAAGCACAACGAGGCGAACGGCGAGGAAGGCCGGGACGGCACCGACGACAACCGCTCGTGGAACAGCGGCGCGGAGGGACCGTCCGACGACCCCGCTGTCGCCTCCATCCGCGAACGCCGCCGCCGCTCGCTGATGACCACCCTGCTGCTCAGCCAGGGCGTCCCCATGGTCAGGCACGGCGACGAGATCGGCCACACCCAGGACGGCAACAACAACGCGTACTGCCAGGACAACGAGATCTCCTGGCTGGACTGGGAGCACGCGGACCTGGACTTTCTGGCCTTCTGCTCCGACCTCGTCGCGTTCCGCAAGCAGCACCCGGTCTTCTGGCGGCGGCGCTTCTTCGAGGGCGAGCCCATCTTCGGCGGCGAACTGTCCGACATCGCGTGGTTCCGGCCGGACGGCGAGGAGATGACCGACGACGACTGGCACGCGGGCTTCGCCAAGTCGCTGGCGGTCTTCCTGAACGGCGACGCGCTGCCCGACCCCGACCCGCGCGGCCGCCTGGTCCGCGACGACAGCTTCCTGCTGCTGTTCAACGGGCACCACGAGGACGTCACGTTCGTGCTGCCCGGCAAGGAATGGGGCCGCCGCTGGGTGACCGAGCTGACCACCGTCACCGACCCGGGCGTCCGCAAGCCGAAGTCACCGGGCACGAAGGTCAGCGTCGCCGGCCGCAGCGTCCAGGTGCTGCGCCGGGTGGAGCATCCCGCCGCCGGCCCGCGGCGGAAGTGATAATGATCAGGACGGGCGGTAATCCCGGCGGTCGCCGTGCCGCGGGTCCTGGTAGCGCGGGTCGCCTTGCCGCTGGTCCGCGTACCGCGGGTCCTGGTACCGCGACTGCCCCGGCGCGGGGTCGCCGTACCGCTGCGGGTTCTCCCCGTGCTGCGGGTGCCCGTACTGCGGGCTGCCGTACCGCTGCGGGTTCCCTCCGTGCTGCGGGCTGCCGTACTGCCGCGACTGCCCGGCCGGGTACTGGCGCAGCGGCTGCCGCTGGTCGTAGCCGGGCCGGGCGTAGCCGGGCGGGACCGGGGGCGCGGCGGCCGGGGCCGTCTCCGGCTGGTCGATCCCGGTGCGCGACAGGTAGACGAAGGACGCCACCACCGCGACGATCGTCACGGCCGACACGGCGCCGTGCCCGAAGCCCGCGCCGCTGATGTCCTTGGGCATCCCGAAGTAGTCCGCGAACGACGCGCCGATCGGCCGGGTCAGCACGTACGCAGCCCAGAAGGTCAGCACCGGGTTGACCCCGACCCGCCAGGCGGTGAACGGCACGCAGATCGCCAGCGTGAACACGACCGCCGAGGCGAAGTAGCCCAGGCGGAACGTGCCCGCGAACAGGTCGCCGAGCGCCGTGCCCATCGCGAACGTGGAGATCACGGCCAGCCAGTAGAACACCTCGCGCCGCCGCGTCACGATCGAGTGGATGTCCAGCGTTCCCTCGGTCCGGTACCAGGCGGAGAACGTCACGAGCAGGCAGACCGCGTAGAACGTGGCCGACACCAGGTACGGCAGCCCGAGCACGATGTGCATGACGTCGGCGGCCATCGTGCCGAACACCGCCACCATCGCCACCGCGGTCCAGTACGGCCAGGTCCCGTACCGCGGCGTCCGGAACTGCCACGCGATCGCGGCCGCGAACAGGAGGAACCCCAGCACCACCGCGCCGTACTTGTTCACGTCGTTGACGAGGTAGTCGCTGACGCCCTCTCCCATCGCGGTGGTCAGCAGCTTCACGGCCCAGAAGTACGGTCTGACCGCCGGGACCTTGGGAACTCCGCTCGCTGCGTGAGGAACAGTCCCGCGCCTGTGGTGCCGTGCTGCCATGCTCGTAAGCGTGCCACAGGCGGGTTCCTGTCCGATCCCGAACGATGCAGTGCGCTGCCTCTGAATTTATCATGAGTTACTTAAGGACAGGGAGAACCCGGCCCGCCCGCCGGCCGCGCGACGCGGACCTTGCTTGCGGAGCACCCCACCGTTCGGGATTAGAATCGACGATCATGAACGACGACGCCGCGGCCCGGCTGCGCGAGCAACTGACGCGGTCGCCGGGGCCGCTGCGGCTGGGCGGCAGCGAGTTCGCGCCGCAGCGGCCGCTCGTGCTCGCGATCGTCAACCGGACGCCGGACTCCTTCTACCGCCCCGGCGTGACCTGGGACGCGGTCGCCGCGATGGACATGGTGCACGTGGCGGTGGCCGACGGCGCCGACATCCTGGACGTCGGCGGCGTGCCGGCCAAGCCGGGCCCCGAGGTCACCGTGACCGAGGAGATCCGCCGGGTCGTCCCGTTCATCGAGCGGGTCCGCGCCGCCTACCCGGACCTGGTGATCAGCGTGGACACCTGGCGGCACGAGCCGGCCAGGGCGATGTGCGCGGCCGGCGCCAACCTGATCAACGACACGTGGTCCGCCTGGGACCCGGCCCTGCCGGAGGTCGCCGCCGAGTTCGGTGCCGGGCTGGTGTGCTCGCACGTCGGGCCGCAGCGACCCCGCACCCGGCCGCACCGCATCGCCTACGCCGACGTGGTGGCCGACATCCTCGACCGGGTGCTGCCGCTCGCGGAGCGGGCGGTGAAGGCGGGCGTCGACGCCGACCGGATCATCATCGACCCCACGCACGACTTCGGCAAGAACACCTGGCAGTCCCTGGAGATCACCAGGCGGCTGGCCGAACTGACCGCGACCGGCTGGCCGGTGCTCCTGTCCGCGTCGCGCAAGGACTTCGTGGGGGAGACCCTGGGCACCGGGGTCGAGGACCGGCTGGCCGGCACCCTCGCCACGACGGCGGTCGGCGCGTGGCTCGGGGCCCGGGTCTTCCGCGCGCACGATGTCAGGGAGACCCGGCAGGCCCTGGACATGGTCGCCTCGATCAGGGGAGAACGCCCGCCCGTGCGCGCCCTGCGAGGGCTGGCGTGATCGCCGCCGCCGCGCTCTGTCCCTGTCCGCCGCTGCTGGCCCCGGGGCTGACCGGCCAGGAGGAGGCGCTGCCCGAACTGCGCGCCGCCTGTGCCGCCGCCGTGGCGCGGCTGCTGGCCGCGGCGCCCGAGGTGATCGCCGTGGTCGGCCCGGACGAGCGGACCGGCCCGTGGCCGCCGGACGGCCGGCTCGACGTCGCCGCCTACGCGCCCGCCGTGGTCCGCGCCGCGGAAACGGCCGGGGCGGGCGGCCGCCCGTCGCTGCCGCTCTCGCTCGGCATCGGCGCGCTGCTCCTCGACGAGGCGGGCTACGCCGGGCCGCGGGCGCTGCACGGAGTCGCCCAGACGGAGCCGCCCGCCGGCTGCCTCGCCCTTGGCCGCGAGATCGCCGCGTCCGCCGCGCGCGTCGGCCTGCTCGCGATGGGTGACGGCAGCGCCCGCCGGTCGCTGTCCGCCCCCGGCTACCTGGACGAGCGCGCCGCGCCCTTCGACGCGGCGGTCGAGCGGGCGGTGCGCGACGGCGACCTGGCCGCCCTCGGCGCCCTGGACCCGGAACTGGCGGCCGCGTTGCTGGCCGCGGGCCGTCCCGCGTGGCAGGTGCTGGCGGGCGGGATGAACGCCGCCCCCCCGGAAACGAAGATCCTGTACGCCGACGCCCCGCTCGGCGTGGCCTACCTGGTCGCCACGCTCGTCCCGCGGCCGTAACCCGCGGGCGTGACTCGCACGGCGGCCGTGTACGCCTCGACGGGGCGCAGCCGCGCCGCCTGCTCTTGGAGCAGGACCGTGAGCTGGACCCGGGAGGAGATCTCCAGCTTGCCGAAGATGTGCTCGACGTGCGCGTCGACGGTCCGCTTGGAGA
>DAHWEX010000751.1 GCA_027326205.1 Actinomycetota bacterium | reverse complement strand
CGCTCCGGGACCTTGAACCGGTACCCGCCGGCGTGGCGCGAGGCGGCCAGCCCGTCGGCCAGGCCCTGCAGCGTCGCCTCAGGCACCGCCCTCGCCCGCCCCCGCCTGGCCGAGGACGTCTTCGACGTCCAGCGCGCAGCATCGCAGCCGCCCGGTGTCAAAGCGCAGGTAGTAGGCCTGGGTCGTGTCGGTCGAGGCGTGTCCGAGCACGGCTGACACCACCGGCATCGGCGCGCCGTTGCCGATCATGGCCACGGCCAGCGCGCCGCGCAGGGAATGCATCCCGCAGGCCTGGCCCGCCGGGAGCTCGACCTGCGCCCGGGCCGCGTAGTGCGACAGCCGGGTGCCGACCGACGAGGAGCAGCCGAACGGGCCGAAGGGGTGGCGGTGCTTGACGAACACCTTCGCGCACGCGGTCTCGGGGCGGCCGTGCCGGACGTAGTCGATGACCGCCCAGCCGACGTCGTCCAGCAGCGGCAGGCTCAGCGGACGGCCGGTCTTGCGCTGGATGATCGTGAGGGTCTTCGCCCGCCAGTCCAGGTCGCCGAGGTCGAGGTGGCGAAGGTCGGAGATCCGCAGGCCGAGCCTCGCGGTCAGCAGGATCATCGCGTAGTCGCGCTTGCCGACAGCGGACTGGCGGTCGATCACGGCCAGCACCCGCCGGATCTCCTCCGCGGTCCACAGGTGCGGCTCGGACTCGTGGCGCAGGTGCCGGTGCGGCGGCAGCCGGCCGGCCAGGCCCTGCGGCGCGCGGCCCGCGGCGGCCAGGAAGGCCAGGAAGTCCGCCAGGGCCGACCTCAGGCCCGCGACGGTCTTGCCCCGCAGCCCGCGCTGGCGCAGCAGGAAGCCCGGCACGTCCCGCACGCCGAGGCCGGCCAGGCCGGCGCCCGTCTCGTCCAGGTAGGCCAGGAACCGGCTGGCTGCCTTGTCCTTAGTGGCCACGGTCGCCTCGGCGTTGCCGCGCGCGCGGCACGAGGCGACGTAGTCATCTCGCAGCGGGCGGAACCGGGCAGGGCAGCCGTCCCTGGCCGGGATCACCGACTGGTCGATGACCAGCTCCCGGCCCGCCAGCGCGCCGGCCATCAGCACCGCCGCCCGGCGGACCGCCTGGACGCGCTTATCCTGGACCCGCTCGTGCAGTGACCCCAGCCTGATCCCGGTCTGGCTGGCGATGAAATCCACGCACACCTGGTCGCTCGCGCTGTCCAGGCCGCGTCCGGCCAGGAAGCCTGCGAACCGGTCCAGCACGACCTGGTATTTCCCGATCGTGTCCTCGGACCTGCGTGCCCCGCGCAGCGCCGCCACGACACGGCCCACGGCGGCCCCGGCATCTGCCTCTCCCATGATTACCACCCCTGCGTTCAGCTAGCCGAATGAACGAACCGGGTGATTCTCTGCGCATCAGGCAGACAGGGCAACATTATGCGGACCGCAGCACGAGCTCCCCCGCCCCCAGCAGCGGGAACGACACGACAGGGCACATAACCCAGCCGTCCACCTAATGCCGCAGGTCATACGGGCGCCGACCGAGCGGCGACCTGTACTGCGCCTCGGTGGGGGCCGTCTGGCGGGCCTCGGCCCACACGGCGCTGTAGGCGGAGTCCTGGATGAGGCCGCCCCGGGTGGTCTGGAAGATCCGCCCGTCGGGGGTGGTCCCGTACTTCTTGATGTGGGCGCGGAGCAGTTTGACGAGTTCGGGCGGGATGGGGATGGTGCGGGTCTCGTTGTCGGCGCGGTGCTTGAGGCCGCGTTCCTGGCGGGAGGTGCCGTGGTCGGTCCAGGCCGTGCCGGCCCGGGAGGCGGAGGCGGCCAGGACGATCCTCCCCCACCCCTTGGCCGGCAGGTACAGGTCCAGTTCGCGGAGCATGACCGCCTCCGACGGGCGCAGGGCGGCGTAGTAGAGGCAGCCGTAGAACGCCTCCAGGCGCGTGCCCCGGTCAGACAGTCCGCGGACGGCGGCCAGGAGCTTGCTGGCCTGGGCGGGGCTGACCACGACGCGCCGGTCGATGGTCGCTGCGACGGCGGGGGCGGTCCACTGGATGCGGTCGATGGGGTTGGAGGACAGGCGTCCGAGTTCGACGGCGTAGCCGAGGGCGTTGTAGAACACCGACCGCTTGCGCCGCTGCGTCGACCCGGCGGCCGGCTTCCCTGTCAGGGTCCTGGCGCACGCCCCGAGCGCGAGCCGCACCACAGCCGGGTCGTCCAGCGCGCTGAGCGGCAGCGAGGCGCGGGCGGCCCAGCCCAGGGCGACGGCGATCTCGCGCGGCGGGTCGATCTCGCGGGTGGCCGGGTTGAACGCCCACGCGAACAGCGCCCGGCGCAGCACCCTCGGCTGGGGCGCGCCCTTCTCCTTGCCGGTCAGCGCGACGGTGACGGTGACCAGCGCTTCGGCGACCGACCGGCGCGAGACCGGGGCGAGGTTCGGCCATTTGGCCTCGGCGTATGCGCGGGCGTGCTCGTACCACGTGACCGTCTCCCCGCCGTCGGCCCCGGCGGCGGGCAGGCCGGTGCGGGGGCTGAACGGCCGCCGGTCGCGGGCAGCGTCCTTGAGGTTGTCGAGGAACCCGTCGGCGAGGGTCTTGTTCCTGAACGACTTGCAGTGCTCCTGGCCGTCGACGGCCCACCGGACCCGGTACCGGCCGCCGCTGGCGTTGTCGGCGATCTTCCTGGTGTCCCAGAACCTGACGTCGTAACTGTCCACCTGTCTGCTCCTGTCGGTCTTGCGTGTCCTGTTCGAGGCGGCGCAGCCACAAGGTGAGCGCGCTGCGCCGGACCCGCACCCCGCCTCCCGGCAGCCGCACCACTGCCGGCCCGGCTCCCTGCCAGCGCCAGCGGTAGAACGCGGCCCGCGACACCCGCAGCTCGGCGGTCACCTCCTCGATCGTCAGCAGCGGGTCGCCCGGGGTTCCGGGTCCTGCGGCCGGGGTGGCGGGGGCCGTCCGGGAGCGGTCACCGTTCCCGGGGGCGGCCCGTCCGTGGGTCCGCGACGACGGACGCTCCGCTCCGCCCGCCGTGTCAAGTCCGGCCCCCGCCGGGCTGGCGGCGGGCGGCGGCCCGGGGCTGCGGCAGGGAAACAGACGGGCCACGCAGGCGGCCTGCGCGGCCGGGCGGGTGGCGCCGGGCGGCCCTCCTGCCGGAGGGGAAGGCGGGCAGGAGCGGGCGCGGGGTCCGGGCGGTGACCTCGTGCGCGCCCGCGCCGTTGCCGGGGGTGGCGGCGGCCGGCCCGGATGCCGGTCGGCGGGGCGCGCTGGCCTGCCGCCCGGGACCGCAGGCATCCACCCTCGACTCCGCCCGCCGCGTCAAGCCGGCCCGGCCCTGGCGCCGGCCGGCGCCCGCCGCAGCGCGGCCCGGTGAAGGCACGCCCGGCGGCGGGCAGCCCGTTACGCTGGATGAGGGAACTGTCATGGCGGGTGGTCCCGCGTGCCGCCGCTTTGCTGACTCACTACATAAATCGGGTCTTGAGGGCCTTTTTTCACCCGGCCACCCGGAGATAGGTGCCGAAGAGGCAGAAAAGTACGGCTGTAGGGTTCCGGCGAAGATGTCATCTGGGTC
>DAHWEX010000750.1 GCA_027326205.1 Actinomycetota bacterium | reverse complement strand
CGGGTCGGAGAACGCCGACGACCAGCGGGTGCCGAGGTTGCCGTCGGTGGCGGCGGACGCCGGGAAGCTCGCGCTCTGGGTGGAGGAGGCGGTCGTGGGCTGGTTCAGCGCCACGTTGGCCGTGCCGCAGGTCCCGGTTCCGCCGCCGGACCCGGTTGTGTAGACCTGGAATTCCCAGAGGGAGTAGCCGTACTGGGTGGCGCGGGCGGTGCCGTACATGCGGATGTAGCGGCCGGTGCCCGACAGCCCGGTGAGGTTCTGGTTACCGCCGGTCCCGGTGGTGGTGGAGTAGATGGTGGTCCAGTTGGTGTTGTCGGTGGAGACCTGGATCTGGAACGCGGTGGCGTAGGCGGCTTCCCAGTCGAGGCTGACGCCGCAGATGCTCTGCGACGAGCCGAGGTCAACCTCGAGCCACTGCGGGTCGGAGAACGCCGACGACCAGCGGGTGCCGGTGTTACCGTCCACGGCCGCGCTCGCCGGGTAGACGGTCTGGTTCTCGTAGGAGGAGGCGGTCGCGGGCTGGTTCAGCGCGATGTCGGTGGTGCCGCAGGTCGCGGCGGCCGCCTTCGCTGCCGTCCCGCCCAGCCCGGCGACCAGGACGGATATGCCAAGCGCGGCGCAAGCCAGCAGGCTGAGGGCCGCGCGGCGGGAGGCGTTCGCTGGTCGCGCGCGCCTCCGGCGCGTTCTTGATAGCAGGTTCCGTGGGCTCACGCACGACCTCCCGGGGGTGAAAGCACTGGCGGTGTCACATTAAGCTGTGACTTATTTCAAGTCGGAACTTAACTCGGCCGATACTTTTGGTCAATAGGCAAAAAAGTTACGAATATTGGGTAGATGCACTGGATATATCGTGATTACACGGCTGAACTTGGGGGGCCGCATGCGCGACCGTAAGCGCGGCACGGTCCGCGACCTACGGCGGGAAAACCGGGCGGCGGTGCTGTGGTCGCTCTACCTGAGCCAGCCGCGCACCAGGCACGAGCTGAGCGCGGCGACCGGCCTGTCCGCCGCCTCGGTGACCAACGTGGTCCGCGAACTGATCGACGAGGGCATCGTCATCGAGCTCGGCCTTGAGGAGTCCGACGGCGGGCGGCCGCGGGCGATGCTCGGGATGAACCCGGGATACGGCTACGTGATCGGCGTCGACGTCGGCGAGACCCGGACCCGGGTGGAGCTCTTCGACCTGACCATGGCCGAGCGGGCCAGGGCGGAGTACGCCCTCGACCGCGCGGCCGAACACGACGTGGACGTGGTCGTGGGGCAGATCGCGGCGGGCGTCAGCGCGGTCATCGCCGACAGCGGCCTCGACCCGGACGCGGTGCTCGGCGTCGGCATCGGGGTGCCGGGAATCATCGAACACGGCGACGAGGTCCTGGTGCACGGCCAGACCTACGGGTGGGACGCCGTGCCGCTCGAG
This sequence comes from Actinomycetota bacterium, assembly GCA_027326205.1. Classification (GTDB taxonomy): domain Bacteria; phylum Actinomycetota; class Actinomycetes; order Streptosporangiales; family Streptosporangiaceae; genus Trebonia. Next base: position 15,854 of record DAHWEX010000750.1, on the reverse strand, counting down.
CGGCTGCTGCGCGCGCATACCGGCCTTCCGCTGCTGTTCGACAACGGCGCGAAGACGACCGGCCAGGCCGAGATGTGGTTCGGGGCCGGGCGGGGCTCGCGGGACGCGGTCGTGGTCCTCGTCGGCTCGGGCGTGGGCGCGTCCCTGATCTCCGGCGGGACCACGTACCAGGGAGTGACCTCCCGCGCGGCCGAGTTCGGGCACGTTACCGTCGTCATCGGCGGCCGCAAGTGCCGCTGCGGGTCGACGGGCTGCCTGGAGGCCTACGCGGGCGCGGAGGCGATCCTGGAGCGGTACGGCAAGCCGATGACCGCCGACGACCAGGAACTCGCGCTCGCGGAGCTGATCGGCGACCGGGGCACGTCCCCGCTGGCCGGCGCGATCCTTGACGAGACCGCGCGGTACCTGGGCGCCGGGATCGGCACCCTGATCAACTTGTTCAACCCGGAACGGGTCATCCTCGGCGGGTGGGCCGGGCTGCTGCTCGGCGAGCGGCTGCTGCCGGAGATCCGCGAATCGGCGCGCGAGCACTCGCTGCGGCACCCGTTCGCCTCGACCTCGATCGAGCTGGGCACGCTCGGCCCGGGAGTGGTCGCGCTCGGCGCGGCGACGCTGCCCGTGGAGGCCTTCCTCAACGGATCGCGGGCCGCTGGCCGCGGGTCCGGCCGCGGCGAGGCGGCCGGACCCGGCGGTCCTGGGTCGGCTCACGCGGTGGCGTACGCCTGGAATTCCCAGAGGGAGTAGCCCCACTGGGTGGCGCGGGCGGTGCCGTACATGCGGAGGTAGCGGCCGGTGCCGTTGACGCTAAGCGTTTGGTTGCCGCCGGTGCCGGTGGTGGTGGAGTAGATGGTGGTCCAGTTGGTGTTGTCGGTGGAGACCTGGATCTGGAACGCGGTCGCGTAGGCGGTTTCCCAGTCCAGTCCGACCTGGCAGATGTTCTGGGTGGAGCCGAGGTCGACCTCGAGCCACTGCGGGTCGGAGAACGCCGACGACCAGCGGGTGCCGAGGTTGCCGTCGGTGGCGGCGGACGCCGGGAAGCTCGCGCTCTGGGTGGAGGAGGCGGTCGTGGGCTGGTTCAGCGCCACGTTGGCCGTGCCGCAGGTCGTCCCGCCGCCGGTCCCGGTTCCGCCCCCGCCGCCCGTGGGCAGCGTCCACTGCTGGTCGGTGGCGCCGGTGCAGGTCTCGATGTCCAGCCGGGACGCCGTGTTGCCAGCCGGATCGGTCAGGCAGAGCCCGGAGCTCGGGTTGACGAGCTCGCCGTTGGACTCGTGCGTCCAGCCTTGAGCGGCCGTGCCGTTACACGGGTACCAGTCGACGTTGGTGCCGCTTGCCGTGCCCGCGCTCACCACGTCGAGGCAGCCGCCCTGGACCCGGACCGTGCCGTCCGAGTACGGCGACCACTGCTGTCCCGCCGCGCCGTCGCAGCCCGCGAGGTACATCGGGTTGCCCTCGGTGTTGAGCGAGTTCTGGTTGCTCAGGCAGTTCCCGTTCAGCCCGGTGAGCTGGCCGGCCGCGGTCGCGGTGCCGGCCGGGGTGGAGTTGCCGCCCTGCTCGTAGACGGCCACGTAGCCGACGCTCATCGACGCGCCCGAGGTCGTGGCGGACGTCGGCGACGTGCAGCCGCAGATCCCGTTCGGGTAGTTGCCGCCCATGGCCAGGTCGAAGATGATGAAGAACCCGTGGTCGATGGCCGCCTGCCAGGCGGCTGTGCCGACGGAGGCCTCGGTGACGGTGGACTCCACCGTTCCGTCCATCAGGAACTGCAGCGTCTCGGCGCTGGTGTTGGTCCGGTCGACGATGACCGAGTACGTGTGGTAGCCGGTCTGGCAGGTGGAGGCCGTGTCCGGGCAGGCGATCAGCGCGTGACCGCTGCTCCCGGCCGAGTCGTGCAGCGTCTGCGAGGCGGTGTTCCCGGCGTTGACGTCCTCCATCATGTCGATCTCGCCGGACTGCGGCCAGCCGCCGCCGGTGCGCATCGGCGCGCCGAGCGCCCAGAACGCCGGCCAGTAGCCCAGCCCGCTGGCCGGGTTGGGCTGCTCGATCTGCGCGGTCATCTCCAGCTTTCCGCCGGGCGGTGCCTGGAAGTCGTCACGGGTGGACTCGATCCTGGCGCTCGTCCAGGTGCCGCCGCTGTCGATGGCCTTGAGCACCAGGTGGCCGTTGCCGTCCAGGTACACGTTGTTCGTCGAACTGGTCGTCTGCTCCGTCTCGCCGGTGCCGTAGCCGGTGCCGATGTCGTAGAACCAGTTCTGCGCGGACGGGGCCGACCCGGCCGCGCCCGCGAAGTTGTCGCTGAACACGGTGGTCCAGCCGGACGGGGCGGGCGGCACGGTGTCGGCCTTGGCCGGGACAGCGCCCAGCGCCGAGAAGGCGACCGTCGCCAGGCAGCCGGCGAGCAGCAGCAGCGCGCTGACCACGGCCCGCGCCATCCGTTCGCTGGGGCCTGACGGCCCCGTTCTCCTACTTGTTCGTTGGCTCGTCATGGGGGCTCCCTCGGGTTACCGCAGGACAGCCACCGCTTGCCTTCTTACATTTTTTACATTCCGGTAACGGTGGCTCACCCCCGATGGAACACGTCACCGATGCTTAGTTCAAGACTTATTTAAAGTGTAAATCGTGTAAACCGTGAAAAAACCGTAAAAGAACGCTGAAGGCCGCCCGCAAGCGCTCCGCTTGCGGGCGGCCATCAGTCCGCCCGCGGTCAGCCCGCGCTGGAGGCCGCCCAGATGTTGATGCCGGCCTCGACCGCGTCCTTGTCGATCGCCGCGATCTCCTCCGGGGAGAAGGAGGACTTGGCCGCGGCGGCCAGGTTCTCCTCGAGCTGGGCCACCGACGACGCGCCGATCAGCGCCGAGGTCATCCGCTCGTCCCGCAGTACCCACGAGATCGCCATCTGCGCGAGGCTCTGCCCCCGCCCGGCGGCGATCGAGTTCAGCGCCCGCACGTGCGCGAGGGTCTGCTCGCTGAGCTGGCTGGCGGACAGCGACCCGTTCCTTGACGCCCGCGACCCGGCGGGCACCCCGTTCAGGTATTTGGTCGTCAGCACGCCCTGGGCGAGCGGCGAGAACGCGATGCAGCCGACCCCGAGCTCCCCGAGCGCCTCCAGCAGGCCGCCCTCGACCCAGCGGTTGACCATCGAGTACGACGGCTGGTGGATCAGCAGCGGGGTGCCGAGGGACCGCAGGATCGCGTAGGCCTCCCGCGTCCGCTCCGGTGAGTAGGACGAGATGCCGGCGTACAGCGCCTTACCCGACCGGACCGCCGTGTCCAGCGCCCCCATCGTCTCTTCCAGCGGCGTGTCCGGGTCGAACCGGTGCGAGTAGAAGATGTCCACGTACTCAAGGCCCATCCGCTTCAGCGACTGGTCGAGGCTGGCCAGCAGGTACTTGCGCGACCCGCGGTCGCCGTAGGGCCCCGGCCACATGTCGTAGCCGGCCTTGGTGGAGATGATCAGCTCGTCCCGGTAGGGCCGGAAGTCCTCGCGCAGCAGCCGCCCGAAGTTGACCTCGGCGCTCCCGTACGGGGGTCCGTAGTTGTTGGCCAGGTCGAAGTGGGTGACGCCCAGGTCGAAGGCGCGCCGCAGGATCGCGCGCTGCTCCGACAGCGGCGACTCGTCGCCGAAGTTCTGCCACAGCCCGAGGGACACGGCGGGCAGGTGCAGCCCGCTCCGCCCGACGCGGCGGTAGGGCATCTTGTCGTCGTACCTGTCAGCGGCAGCGGAGTAGCTCATGCGCCCCAGTCTTTCACGCCGCGCTGACCAGTGGCCGGGCACCTGCCGGGTTCATGAGCGTCGCTAACGACCGGAGTGGAATGATGGCCGCTGACGGAAGGGAAACCTGCTCATGTGCACGTACATCACCGAGAAGATCGCGATCGAGGGCAGTGCCAAGGGCGCGTCCGGCTGGATCAAGGTGACCGACGGCAGCATCTACCTGGACCATCCGGTGCACGCGCCGTTCGGCCATACCCTCAACATCGACTTCCTCGCCCCGGCACTCGGCCCGTCCGGCCGGGTCGCGGTCGAGCTCAGCCAGGATTCGGCGCGCGCCCTGGTGAAGGCGATCCAGGCGGTCCTCGACGCCGCGCCGGCCGGCCTTGACTAACCGAACGACACCACTGGCTTAGGAGAGACAGATGTCTGACGCGCTTCACGCCGAGACGATCAAGATCACGTCAGGGAACGGCGACCAGATCGAGGCATACTCGGCCCGCTCCCTGGACGAGACGCCCCGCGGCGGCGTCGTGGTCATCCACCACCTGCCCGGCTACGACTCCCAGACCAAGGAGATCGCCCGCACGTTCGCCGCCAACGGCTACAACGCGGTGGTCCCGAACCTCTACTGGCGGCAGGCCCCCGGCGCCAGTCCCGACGACGCGGCGGCGACGGCCCGCGCCCAGGGCGGCATCCCCGACGAGCAACTGGTCAGCGACGTGGCCGGGGCGGCCGACTACCTCAAGGGCCTCGCCAACTCCAACGGCAAGGTCGGCACGATCGGCTACTGCTCCGGCGGCCGCCAGTCGTTCCTCGCCGCGGTCTCCCTGCCGATCGACGCCGCCGTGGACTGCTACGGCGCGTTCGTCACCGGCACCCTCCCCGAGGGCTTCCCGCTCAAGGTGACCACGCTGGTCGACCGCACCCCGAACCTGTCCTGCCCGCTGCTCGGCCTGTTCGGCAACGAGGACGCCCACCCGTCCCCGGCCGAGGTCGACGAGCTCGAGGCGGCGCTGCAGGCCAACGGCAAGGCCTACGAGTTCCACCGGTACGACAACGCCGGCCACGCCTTCTTCTCCGTCAACCGCCCGGCCTACCGGCCCGAGGCCGCGAACGACGGCTGGGAGCGGATCTTCGCCTTCTACGGCAAGCACCTCGCGTCGTAGCCGGCGGCAGTTCACAACCAAGAGGGAACGTCCGAACGGGTCCTTGCTCCGCGGGGACCCGTTCCGCTGACCGCCCCGCGCGCGGACGGCGGGCGGCGGTGCGGTGCGGCGGCGGTGCGGCGGTGCGGTCATGGCCTGGAATGTCGGCCGGACGTGCTTGGATGGCGGGATGAAGTTCACGGTAGAGCGCGACGCGCTCGCGGAGGCGCTGACCTGGGTGGCGCGGGCGCTGCCGGCCAGGCCGGTGCTGCCGGTCCTCGCGGGCCTGCAGTTGGGCGCTGCCCGCGAGCCGAAGCAGGAGGGGGCCGCGGAGCCGGGGCCGGCCGGTGCCGGGTTCCTCACCCTCTCCTGCTTCGACTACGAGGTCTCCGCGCGGGTCAGGGTGCGGGCCAGCGTGACCGAGCCGGGCACCGCCCTGGTGCCCGGCCGCCTCCTTGTCGAGATCGTCCGCTCCCTGCCGCAGCACCCGGTGGAGTTCGCCGACGACCCGGACGGCGTGTCCAGGACGTGCGGCGACGCCGCCTTCATGCTGACCCCGCTGCCGCTCGCCGAGTACCCGGAGCTGCCCGACCTGCCGCAGCTCGCGGGCACGGCCGACGGCGGGGCGCTCGCCGCGGCCATCGCCCAGGTCACCCCGGCCGCCAGCCGCGACGACACGCTGCCGATGCTCACCGCCGTCAACGTCGAGCTCGCCGGCAAGACGATGACGCTCGCCGCGACCGACCGCTACCGGCTCGCCGTCCGGGAGCTGGACTGGAACCCGGCGCCGGGGACGGGGCAGCCGGGCCGGATCGCGCTGCTCGTCCCGGCCAGGACGCTGAGCGACGCGGCCCGGATGATGAGCCACGACGCCGACGTGCGGATCGTGCTGCGCCACGGCGGCGACGGGCCGGGCGGCGGGTCGCCGGACCTGGCCAGCGCCGGCCCGGCCCGGGCGGTCTCGGCCGAGGCCATGATCGGCTTCGAGGCGGGCGGGCGGCGGCTCACCACCCGCCTGCTGGCCGGCGAGTTCGTCCGGTACCGTTCCCGCTTCCCCGAGGAGTTCGGCTGCACCGCCGACCTGCCCGCCGAGGCGTTCGCCGAGGCGGTGCGGCGCGTCGCGCTCGTCGCCGAGCGCGGCACCCCGGTCCAGCTCACGTTCGCGCCCGGCCGGGTCACGGTCGCCGGGGCGACACAGGGACAGGCCAAGGCGAAGGAGAGCCTGCCCGCCGACTTCTCCGGGACCGAGCCGTCGATCGCGTTCAGCCCGCAGTACCTGCTCGACGGGGTCGTCGCGGCGACCGCCCAGCAGCCGGGAGAGGACGCGCAGCAGGCCGCCCGGATCAGGCTGCGCTTCACCAGCGCGACCAAGCCGGCGGTGATCACGCCGGCGGCGGCGAACGGGGGTGACTTCAGGTACCTGGTCGTGCCCCAGCGCGTGCTGTGAGGTTACGGCGACGCCGACGTGGTGTACTGCAGCGTGTGGGCGAAGTGCCCGAACGGACCCGGCGCCCCCCCGTATCCGTAGGGGCTCTGCTGGTAGAGCCCGTGCCTGGCGAACAGCAGCGCGGTGAACAGCCAGATCAGCATGGCGATCAGCAGCAGCGCCAGTGCGGCGATCCGGCCCGCCCGGTCCGGGGCCGGCGGCCCGTCGAAGCCGGCCGACCGCCGGTCGTCGTAGGCTCCCGGCCGGCGTCTCGCCCCGGGGCCGTGCGGACCCGTCTGCCACGGCAGCCGTCCCGGCTCTGGCAGGTCGGCCATGAGCTTGGCGAGCTGACCGAACGTCTTGGCGGCGAACGCCGCCTCCAGTCGCTCGTTCAGCTCGTCGAGGGTCAGCCGCCCAGCCGCGTAGTGCTCGCCAAGGTCCGCCGCCGCGGCGTCCCGCTCCGCGTCCCCGATGCGCAGCGCGTGCGGGCCCGTTGGCCGCAACGACTCGCCGCCGCCATCGGGAAAGGGAGCGTAGTAACGCATCGCCATCGCACTTCCCGTTTGCCTCGGAAGTTCGGTCCCTTCCACGATAAGTCCCGCACCGGGACTTTGTCTTCCCGGGGCCAAGGTTGGCCGGCGGCGGCGCGAGCCGCTAACGGCGGCGACGCGGTCCCGGACCGCGGCGCGGACCGCGGCAGCCGCGGCGTCCGAGGCGCCAGCCGAAGATCATGAACAGCACCCGCCGGAGCAGCGCGAAGGCGGCGAGGAGCAGCAGGATACCGAGCGGCCGCCCGGCCCCGATGCCGAATATCCCGAGGATCCCGAGGATGAACAGCGCCCAGAGCATGAGCGACACGGCCACGAACCGGCCGGCGCCGCGCCTCGCCGAGGACCGCCAACCGCCGCCGCACGTGTGCATGCGGAAGTCCGCGCCCGCCGCGAACGGCCCGCTCTGCCCGAAGGGTTCGCTCTGCCCGAAGGGCCCGGTAACCCGGCTGCTCGCGCTCGTCCATCCGTGCCCGCTCGACGGCAGGTCGGCGAAGATCGCGCGCAGGTCGCCGCGCGTCTTGGCCGCGAACGCCGTTTCGAGCCGCTCGTTGAGCTCGTCCTGGTTCAGCCGTCCGCTGGCGAAGTGCTCCTGCAGTTCGGCCGCCGCGGCTTCGCGCTCGGCGTCACTGACCCGCATCTCGCTTCCCGCAGCCGCGGTGTCATCCGAAAACACAGTGCCCTCCGAAAAGCCGACGCTGGAACGGTTCCAAGATATGACGCTGGAACGGTTCCAAGATATATCGCGTATCGGGCGCTGGCAACCGTGGGGGGCGGCGGGCCGCCTTAGTTCTGGCCGCCTCAGTTGATGAAGTAGCTCGACCCGCCGTTTTGCGGGTTGGTGACCAGCGCGTAGACCGTGACCGAGGCCGCGTGCGCGAACTTCAGCGTGAGCTGGATGTCCTTGCCGTCGTGCATCGCGCCCGCCCCGGTGATCAGCAGGTGATAGCTGTTCGGGATGAGCTGCGTCGTCGAGTCTGCGGGCAGCGGGATGGCCGGCACCGTGTGCATGGTCACGACCGACTGGTCCTTGCCGGCCGGCCCCCGCAGCGCCACGGTCCCGCCGACGCTGGTCGACACCGACACCAGCTGGTCGGCCGCCCCGTTGTTCCTGATGTCCAGGTAGCCGACCGTCGCCTGCCCGGTGGACGCGGGCTGCTGCACGTACGCCCCGGCGGTGACGATCCCCGGGCCCCCCGCGTGGCTGCCCGCGGCGCACCCCGCCGTCCCGGCCGCAACCAGGGCGGCGACGCCAGCGAGGCCAATGATCCGGGGGAGCGCTTTCACGCCAAACAGGGTATCCCCAGGTGCGGGCCGGCCCGCACCTGGGGACAGCGCCCCGCGGTGTCGCGGTGAGATCAGCTCGAGTAGCCCAGGGCCTTGTTGGCCGCGATGGCGTACGAGTTCGTGTAGGTCGCCGGCAGGTTCACCGGTCCGGTGATGATCCCGGCGAGCTTGCTGATCGACATGATGATCCCCGGCCCGTCGGACGGCATCAGCCCGTCCGGCAGGAACTGCGACTTGTCGGTGGTCAGCGTCGAGATGTAGGTCGCCTTGTCGACCAGCGAGTTGTTCACGAAGCTCGGCGGCAGCACGTTGGCGATGTCGGCCGCGCTGTGCGTGCTGATCCAGTGCATGGTGGCGACGATCGCGTCGACGACCTTCTGCACCGTGGCCTGGTTGGCGTTCACCCAGCTGGTCAGGGCGAGCACGCCCGCGGTGGGCGTGAAGCCGCCGAGCCACTTCTTCACCCCGGCCGTGGTGGTGAGGTCGAACGCCGGGTAGGCGACGCCCAGCTTCTCAAGCGCCGCGACCGTCGGCTGGGTGGTCATCCCGCACAGGACCTTGTGGTTCTTCAGCGCGGCGATCATCGTGGTGCCGTCGCCGGCCCCCACCGTGCTGTAGTCGGTGCCGTGCTTCAGGCCGTACCGGGCGGCCAGGTACTGGGTGAGCTGGTCGGTGCCGGACCCGAGGTCGGTGACCCCGATCGACTGGCCCTTCCACTGCGTCGGCGAGGTGATGTGGGTTCCGGTGGCGCACATGATCCGCTCGCCCGGCGAGCCGGACAGCTGCGCCACGTCAACCACCGACTTGCCCTGGAGCTGGAAGTTGATCGTGTGCACGTACCAGGCGCCGGCCATGTCGACCTGCCCGGACGCCATGGCGGTCTCGGCGCCGACGCCGCCCGCCACCTCGTTGGACAGCACCATGTTGACGCCGTACTTCTTGTAGAAGCCCAGGCTCTGCGCGAGCTGGTAGGGCAGGTAGATCTGCTTGTTGATGCCGCCGACCATCATCGTGACGGTCGGCAGGCTGGCGCTGGCGCTGGAACCGTTGCCCGCGCTAGTGCCCGCGGCCGAGGTGGAAGAGGAACTGCCTGACGAGCAGGCGGCGACGCTCAGGGCGGCGGCGCACGCTGCGGCGGCGAGCCCGAGATATGGCTTTCTCCGCGACATGGATGTACTCCTCGATGTGTTGTGACTGCGAAACAGAAGGAAGGAAGAGGAAGAGAGGGCAGGGAAGAGCGGCCGTGCGGGTGCGGCCTGCACCCGGTCGCGCCGTAGCCGGACCCTCAGAGCGTGGACGCCTCGGTCGTCGTCTGCGGCCGCCAGGCAAGGAGCCGTCGCTCGAGCAGGCCGATCAGCCACTCCGCGACCAGCGCGATCACGGTGATGATGATCATTCCGGCGAAGATGCCGTTGGTCTCGAAGTTGTTCTGCGAGTTGGTGATGACCACGCCGAGGCCGTGCTGCGCGCCGAGGATCTCCCCGACGATCGCGCCGATGACCGCGAACCCGAAGGCCACGTGCAGGGACGCGATGATCCAGGTCATCGCCGACGGGATGACCACGTTGCGGACCACCTGCAGCCGGGACGCGCCGAGGATCCGCGCGTTGTTGACGAGGTTCCCGTCCACCTCGCGGACGCCCTGGAAGGCGTTGAAGAAGACCACGAAGAAGACCAGGAACGAGGCGAGGACGACCTTCGACTCGATGCCGAGTCCGAAGACGACCACGAAGAGCGCGCCGAGCACGATGCGCGGGAGCGCGTTGAGCGCCTTGATGTAGGGGCTGAGCACCTCGGACAGGAACCGCACCTGCCCGAGCAGCACGCCGACCAGGACGCCGCCCGCCGTCCCGATCAGGAATCCGAGGATGGCTTCCTCCATCGTGACCCAGATCTGCTGCCAGAGCGACCCGAACCCGGTGCCGTGCCTCGCCCAGTCCACGAGCGTGCGCACGATCCCGCTGGGCTGTCCGAAGAAGAACGGATCCACGATCTTCAGCGACGTGAACAGCTGCCAGCCGCCGAATATAACGACGAACACCGCCAGCTGCGCGGCGTGCACCCGGAGCTTCCGCCCGCGAGAGCGGCCCCCTGCCGCTCGCGGCCGCCTTCCGGCGGAACGGCCTCCCGTCCCCTCGGCAAGGCTGCCGCCGTTCGTCCCGGTCCGGGCCTGCGCGGCAGGGCTGGTCATGACAGCGCTCCTTCCGCCGCGGGTGCGGCTGGCACGGACGCGGTCCGCGCATAGGCCCGGGTCACCTCGTCGCGCAGCGACTCCCAGATCTCGTGGTGCAGCTCGGTGAACCGCCGCCGAACCTGATCTCCTGCACCGCGCCGCGCGGCCGGGGCAGGTCGACGGCGAACACGTCCTTGACCGTCCCGGGCCCGGCGGTCATCACCACGACCTTGTCGGCCAGCGCGATCGCCTCCTCCAGGTCGTGCGTCACGAAGATCACCGACGGCTTCGACTGGTCCCACAGCGTCAGCAGCTCGTTGGACATGATCGCCTTGGTCTGCACGTCGAGCGCGCCGAACGGCTCGTCCATCAGCAGGATCTTCGGCTCGTTGATGAGCGCCGCCGCCAGCGACACCCGCTTGCGCATGCCGCCGGACAGCTGGTGCGGGTGGCGGTCCTCGAACCCGGCGAGGCCCACCATCCGCAGCCAGTCCCGGGCGTCGGCGAGCGCGTTCTTCTTCGGCACCCCGCGGAACAGCGGCCCCATGGCCACGTTCCCGAGCACGGTCTTCCACGGCAGCAGCGCGTCGGTCTGGAACATGAAGCTGGTGCCGCGCCCGATGCCGCTCACCGGCTCGCCGCCGACCGACACCGTCCCCTCGCTGGCCCGGTCGAGGCCGGCCACCATGGTGAGGGTGGTGGACTTGCCGCACCCGGACGGCCCCACCACGGCGCAGAACTCTCCTGGCTCGACGGTCATGGTCACATCGCGCAAGGCGGTGAAGGAGGTACCGCCCGGCGTCTGGAATCGTTTGGTGACTCCGGACAGCTCGATGCGCCCAGACTGGGCGAGCTGGGAGTCACGTGGTGTGTTGGATCGCACAAACCAGGAAACTAACGACGGGCGTGACGCCCGTCACTATTGCGCGCAATCATCGCCGTAATGCGCCCTGTGTGCCTTTAGCGCGTAAAGCTCGCAAACGCGTTATACCGAACGGATGTATGCGGCGCGTTGGCCGGCACCGTCGCTCGCACTGGTGAAAAGATCGCTCGTTCTGCGGCTTTTGCGCGTTCTGCGCGCAGGTGAGCGGCTTCCCGGGGTGTTGCCCCGTTGTTACACTGCGGTAACTCTGCTGGGAGGAACCGTTGCCGCTGCCTATCTGGCGCCACGTGCGCCAGCGACTGTCGACCCAAGTCGTCCTGCTGATCGTGGGCATCTTGCTGCTCTCCACCGCGGGCGGGTTCCTGGTGCAGTACCAGAACATGTCGGATCAGCTCAACGGCCAGTTCGAGGAGCGGGCGCTGTCCATCGCGCAGACGCTGGCGGGCGAGCGGACCGTGGCCGAGCAGGCCGCGGCGGGCCGCCCCGGCGGCTCGCTGCAGACGCTGGCCATGCAGGTGATGTCGGAAACCGACGCGCTGTTCGTGGTGATCACCAATGCCAAGGGCATTCGCCTCACGCACCCGACCGCGGCGCTCATCGGCACTCCGGTCACCTTCGACGACCCCGAGCCGGACACGACCGAGCCGTTCCGCACCGGCCAGGACTACCTCGGCCTGCAGCACGGCACGCTCGGCGCGGTCGCGGCCGGGAAGGCGCCGCTGTGGCTGAACGGCCGGCTGGTCGGCCAGGTCTCGGTCGGCTTCGCCGCCGCCAAGGTCAGCACCGCGCTGTCCGGCGCCCTGGTGACGTTCATCCTCTTCCTGCTCGGCGTCCTCGCGGTCGGCGTGCTGGCCGCGCTCGCCCTGGCCCGCCGGCTGAAGCGGCAGACCTTCGGCCTTGAGCTCGGCGAGATCGCCGCGCTCTTGCAGGAGCGGGAGGCGATGCTGCACGGCATCAAGGAGGCCGTGCTCGGCTACGACACCGGCGGCCGGGTGCTGCTCGCCAACGACGCCGCCCGCGACCTGCTCGGCCTGCCGGCCGCGTTCGCCGGCCGCAAGCTCCGCCTCATGCTGCCGCCCGGCCGCCTGTTCGACGTGGCGACCGGCGAGGTGACCGGCGACGACCTGCTCGTCCTGCACGAAGACCGGGTGCTGGTCGCCAACCGGATGCCGATCACCCGCAACGCACAGCAACTCGGCTGGGTGGTGACCTTCCAGGACCGCACCGAGTCCGAGACGCTCAAGCGCACGCTCGACGAGGTGACCGGGCTCGCCGACACGCTCCGCGCCCAGTCGCACGAGTTCGCCAACCGGCTGCACACCCTGGTCGGCCTGGTCGAGCTCGGTCACTACGCCGAGGCGGTCGAGTTCGTCACCGGCCTGTCCGCCGCCCGCGGTGAGCTGACCGAGCAGCTTGTCGAGGCGATCGGCGAGCCCAAGCTGGCCGCGCTCATCCTGGCCAAGGTGTCCCTGGCCGGCGAGCGCGGCGTCGAGTTGCGGCTGATGCCCGACAGCCGGGTGGGGCAGCGCATCACCGCGGTCACGCAGGTGCTGACCGTGGCCGGCAACCTGATCGACAACGCGATCGACGCGGCCGCGCTCGCGCCGGCCCCCCGCGAGGTCGAGCTGACCCTGGTCGCCGCCGAGTGCGACCTGCTGATCCGGGTGCGGGACACCGGCTCCGGCGTCCCGCACGAGCTGCGCGAGGCGATCTTCACCGACGGCGTCACCACCAAGTCCTCGGTGACCGGCGCGCGCCGCGGCCTCGGCCTCGCCCTGGTCCGGCAGATCGCGGAGGGCGTCGGCGGCATGGTCAGCGTCGGCCAGGACGGCGGCGCGGTCTTCACCGCCGTGCTCCCCGGCTGCCTCGCCCCGGCCGAGCCGGACGCGGACCAGGTCCCGTCGGCGGTGCCCAGGCCCCGGGTGGTCTCATGATCCGCACCCTGGTGGTGGACGACGACTTCCGGGTGGCCGCCATCCACGCCGCCTACGTGGACAAGGTCGACGGCTTCGAGGTCATCGCGCAGGCGCACAGCGCCGCCGAGGCGGTCGACGCGGTGGACCGGCTGCGCCCCGACCTGATGCTGCTCGACCTGTACCTCCCGGACGAACACGGGCTCAAGCTGGTCGCCCGGCTGCGTGACGGCCACCCGCCGGTGGACGTCATCGTGATCACCGCCGCCAAGGACGCCGAAAGCGTCCGGATCGCGATGCAGAGCGGCGCGCTGCACTACCTGCTCAAGCCGTTCAGCTTCCCGGTGCTGCGCGACAAGCTCCTGTCCTACGCGCAGATGCGCACCCGGCTGAGCGCGCTGCCCAGTGCCAGCCAACACGGTGCCAGCCAGCACGGGGCCGACCAGCGCACCGTGGACCGCGTGTTCGGCGCGCTGCGCGCCCCGGACCAGCTCGCCGGGGTGAAGGGCCGCTCGGTGCACACCATGGAGGCGGTGGAGCAACTGCTCAGCGAGGCCGGCGAGGACCTGTCCGCGGCCGAGGTCGCCGAGCGCACCGGGATGAGCCGCGCCACCGCGCAGCGCTACCTCAGCCACCTGCACGAGGTCGGCCGGGTGGACATCCGCCTGCGCTACGGCAGCGGCGGCCGCCCCGAGCACGGCTACCGCTGGAGCGGCCCCGCCCGCTAACATCCTCCAGACCAGAACCACCGGTCACAGCTTCTTGTTAATCCCCACCCACCCGGGGGCTCACCAGCCTACGGAGAGGGTCCGACAATCGATCTTCAAAATTGTCCTGACCTGCTGTTTCTTTCAGAGGTTCGGTGCCCGGTGTAGCCGTAGGCGCCGGCCGGCACCTGTTACCCGCGCACGATCGCGGTGCCGATCAACCCGAGCGGCGGCGACCCCAGCGCCATCAGCGCGGTGTGGAACCGCTTCAGGCTGAACCCCGCCCCCCAGGCATCCCGGGCCTGTTCGCGCAGCGCCAGAATTTCCAGCTTGCCCCAGGTGTACCGGCCGTAGGTCGGGTCAAAGGTCGCCCGCCGCGCCTCGGCGGCCGCCGCGGATCCCGTCAGGTGGGTGTCCGCCTCGAAGCGCGCCGCCGCCTGCTCGACCGTCCACCCCGCCGTGTGCACGCCGAGCGCGCACGCCATCCGGGTCACCCTGACCAGGGCCTCGAGCCACACCCCGATCGCGAAGCGCGGGTCGTCGCCGAGGAATCCCTCCTCGACGCGCAGTTCCTCGGCGTAATGCGCCCAGCCCTCGATGAACGCGCTTGAGTGCAGGGTGCGCCGCACGTCGCCGCGCGCCTGGCGCAGCGCCTGACCGTGCGAGAAGTGCCCGGGCGCGACCTCGTGCACGGTGATCGCCGGCAGCGTGGACGCGCTGAACACCTCGAGCCACGCCTCGACCTCGCCGGCCGGCCAGGCCTCGTCCGGCGGGGTGATCCAGTACCAGGACGGCGCGTCCGGCTCGGCGGGCGCGTTCGTCGAGATCATCGCCATGGCCCAGCGCCGCGACTCGGGCGCCTCCCCGACGAGGCACACGCCGTCGTTCGCCGGCATCAGTTCGCGCTCGCGGGTGAACTCGATCGCCCGTTCCGTCCAGTACCGGGCCGACGCGATCACCCCCGCCCGGTCCGGGTGGTCCTTGACCAGGTCCCTGGCCACGTCCAGCGCGGGCCGGGTCGCGTCGACGAGGGCGGCGGACTCGTCCAGCCGGGCGCGGAGCCGGTCCCGCTCGGCGTCCGCCCGGGCGGCGAGCGCGGCCAGGTCCACGCTGGTCGCCTCCGCCGTGCCGAGCAGGGCCGCGAGCGCGGCCGGCCCGAGCGCGGCGTCCGGCGGCCCGGAGACCGCGGCCCGCTCGACGTGCGCGACCAGCCGCTGGTGCGCGGCGACGGCCGCGTCGCGGGCGTGCGGGTCGGCGTCCGCCGGGATCCCGGCGGCGAGCCCCCTGATCCCGCCGAGCAGCGAGGCCGCCACCGGCGACGGCACCGCGTCGAGCGACTCGACCGCCGCGTCGATCACGGCCGGCCAGGCGGCCAGGTGCGCGGCGCGGGCCGCGATCCGCTCCGCGGCCGGCGCGTACTCCTTGTCGTAGCAGGCCAGGTCGAGCTCCCCGAGGTGGTACATCGGGTTGCGCCGGTGCAGTCGCAGGTCGGCGAAGACCACCCGCTGCAGGTCCTCGAATGCCCGCAGGTGAGCCTCGTCGTGCGCGTCGTCAAGCGCGGGGCGCCCGTCGGCCGCCGCCGCCAGGCGCGCGAGCCCGGCCGCCACGCCGTCAGGCGACAGGTCCTGCGGCACCCCGTCGTACTCGTGCCGTCCGCCGTACTCCCGCGCCTCCGCGACGTTCAGGTCGCAGATCGCCCGAACCCGAGGTTCCAGCTCTCCCATGCCTCAAACGCTAGTCCCTCCGGGGGAGGCGACGCCCCCGTAACCGCGCGGGAAGATCAATCAGAAAAGATCCTTGGCTTTTCGGCCCCCCCAGCGGCCGAAAAGCCAAGGATCTTCGGTAAACGATCTTGAACAGGGCGCTGTCCCCCGGCGAAGTCACCGAGTTCTCGTGATAACAGCATCAGGCGCGGCGCAGTCCTAGCCTTCTGGGACAACGTGCTGTTGGATTTGGATGATAGAGACACCTGAGCACGGACGGAGCGGCACGGATGACTGAGATCCCTGAGTTCACCACACGGCCGGAACTGGCGGGGACCTTTGGCATGGTGGCCTCCA
>DAHWEX010000744.1 GCA_027326205.1 Actinomycetota bacterium | reverse complement strand
GCTTGCTCTTGGCAGAGGCGACTTCGGGCCTGCTTTGTGGTGGATGGACCTGGACACCGGTCACGCGGTTCCCGTTCGGACGGCCCTTGACCGCGGCGGCGCCTTCGACCAGGGGCTGAGTCGGCGGGGCTGAACGGCCGTTAAGGTCCAGTACCAGGTCGGTGCCATCACTGACGGCGGAGATGTGCGGCAGCCGGTGCTCCTGCCGGAAGCGTGGAGCATGTACCCGGCGGCTACCGACGACCTGCTCCTGATCCGGCGCTACTTCGGGCGCAGCGGGAAGCGCGGGGAGCACACGCAGGTGGTGGTGGCCGGACCGGACGGGCAGGTGCACCGGTCGATGACGCTGCCTTTTCCCTTCCTCGACCGGCACGGGTACCCGGATCACGTGGTGGGCGAGGTCGACGCGGGCGTAGTCACCGCCCGGGGCATCGTCGGATGGGACGGCCACGAACTCACGGGCGACGCAATCGAGCACGACCCCGAGGGCGACACGGCGACACCGGTCGTGCTTCCCCGGTCCCGGTCGGGCGCAAGGCCGTCTGCCCGCGTCGGCGTGACAAGTCGCCTCTGCTACCCGCCGGGGTTCCAGCCCGCATGAGCCGTTTGGATGCTAGCATTGATAGCAATAAAGGGGTGGTGTCTATGGCGGCAATGAGCATCAGGAACCTCGACGAGCGTGTCATGGAACTGCTCCGGATCCGGGCTGCGCGGCACGGCCGGTCGATGGAGGCGGAGGTCCGCGCCATCATCGTCGACGCGGTCCGCGAACCTGATGAAGGGCCCAATCTAGGCCAGGCGATCATGACTCGCTTCGGCGAGCTGGGCGGGATCGAGCTTGAGATCCCGCCCCGTTCCGGTGCGCCGCGGGCAGCCGGATTCGATGATGATAATCCTTGACACCAATGTGGTGTCGGAGTTGATGCGGCCAGAGCCCGACGCCCGCGTGCGGCAGTGGGTGAGCGGGCGGCGCGCTGACGAACTCGGCACCACGGCGGTCACTGTTGCTGAGATCCGTCACGGCATCGAACGCCTTCCGGACGGGCGGCGGAAAGAAAGCCTGCTGTCGGCCGCGGCAGATCTTTTTGCCGGGTTCGGCGATCTCGTGCAGCCGTTTGACACTCTCGCGGCCGCCTGGTTCGGCCCGGTGATGGTCCGGCGCGCGCGTCTGGGCCTGCCGATCCAGGGCTTTGACGCCCTTATCGCGGCCATCTGCCGGGCCCGCGGGGCGGCCCTGGCGACACGGAACGTCAAAGATTTCGTGGAGACGGGGATCGAAATCGTCGATCCGTGGGCCGCGCCTGGCTAGCGGGTTACATCAGGGCGGACTGGGCGAAGGGATCCTTGCCTCTGTTGGCCTGTCGTTTCAGGGGATGGCGCGGCGGAGGAGGCCGGCGGCGTTGCCGCCGAGGACCTGCCTGATGTGGTCGGCGGGGAGCCCGCGGTCGCGCAGCAGTCTGGTCAGGTCGGCGAGCTGGGGGTAGCTGGTCAGGACCGGCCGGTAGTTGCCGTCCAGGTCGGTGCCGATGCCGACGTGGCCGGCCGGCAGGCCGGCCAGGAAGCACCGGCCCGCGTGACTGTGCAGGTCAATCCACGGGCCGCTGTCTAGGCTCACACCCTGCGACACTACCGGGCCGGGACACTGCGGCACCACCAGGCAAAAGTTTAAGACCGGTGACTTCTGTCTAACTTCGCCGGGAGGCGAACGGGTGTGCCCGGAACCCGGGGCGGAGGCGGGTCGTTGTCCCGGGCGTGCGGATTTCGAGCGTGGTGCGGTGGCTGCTGCAGAAGCCCGGGGCGATGGAGCTGGCGGCGTTCGAGGCGCTGCTGCCGGAGGTCGGCGCGCACGAGGAGCGGCTGCGGGGGCTGGCCGATGGCGAGCTGGCGGCGGCGGCGCGGGCGGCGCGGGATGACGCGGAGGTGTGCGCGTGCGGGCGGGAGGCGGCGCGGCGGGCGCTGGGTGAGCGGCCGTACGACGTGCAGGTGCTGGGTGCGCTGGCGATGCTTTCCGGTGTGGTCGCGGAGATGGGGACGGGTGAGGGGAAGACGCTGAGCGGTGCGCTGGCGGCCGCGGGGTACGCGCTGCGGGGGCGGTCGGTGCACGTGATGTCGGTGAACGATTACCTGGCGCGCCGTGACGCCGAGTGGATGGGGCCGGTTTACGAGCTGCTGGGGGTGAGCGTCGGCTGGATCGGGCAGGCCTCGACGGCGGAGGAACGGCGGCGTGCCTACGCGGCCCAGGTCACCTACGCGCCGGTGAGCGAGTTCGGCTTTGACGTGCTTCGCGACCGCCTGGTCACCGACGTCGCCGACCTGGTGGCGGGTGATCCGGAGGTGGTCTTGATCGACGAGGCCGACTCGGTGCTGATCGACGAGGCGCGGGTGCCGCTGGTCCTGGCGGGGGCAGCGGATTTCGCGGACGCGGACCGGGAGATGGCGCGGATCGCGGTGGGGCTC
>DAHWEX010000718.1 GCA_027326205.1 Actinomycetota bacterium | reverse complement strand
CCGCCAGGAAGGCGGAGCCGGACGGCTAGATTCATAAGCTAGCGTCGACGCCGCACGGCAGATCCTGGAGGCGATGATGACCACGGCCGAGTACGAGAAGACCTTCATCGAACGGATCCACGACCAGGGTATCGCCGAAGGCGAAGCCAAAGGCAAGGCTGAAGGCAAGGCTGAAGGCAAGGCCGAGGCGGTCCTCAAGCTTCTCGACGCGCGTGGCCTCGCCCCGACCAGCGAGCAGCGGCGGCAGGTCGCCTCCAGCACCGACACCGCGCAACTCGACCTCTGGTTCGACCGGGCCATCACCGCCAGCACCGCGGCAGAGGTCTTCGCGGACTGAGTCCCGGCGGTACACGAAGCCTGTGGGGGACCGTGCCGCTAGGAAGGCGGGAGCGGGCGGTAGCGGTCCATGAGCAGGCGGCGGAGCATCTTGCCTGACGGCAGGCGCGGCAGCTCGTCCTCGAAGGAGACCGTGCGGGGCGCCTTGTAGCGCGCGATCCGCGAGCGGCAGAAGGCGATCAGCTCGGCCGCCAGCTCGGGAGTCCCGCTGCCGGGGACCGCGGGCTGCACGACCGCGTGCACCCGCTGGCCCATCTCCTCGTCGGGCAGGCCGATAACGACGATGTCGGCGACGGCCGGGTGGAGGGCGAGCGCGTCCTCGATCTCCCGGGGGTAGATGTTCACCCCGCCCGAGAGGATCAGGTCGGTCCGCCGGTCGGCCAGGTAGAGGTATCCCTCGGCATCGACCGAGCCCATGTCGCCGAGGGTGCTCCAGCCCTTGCCGTTGTAGGCCCCGGCCGTCTTCACCGGGTCGTTGTGGTAGCTGAACCGGCGCGTGCCGCTGAACCAGACGGTGCCGATCTCCCCGGAAGGCAGCTCGTCGCCGTCATCGGAGCAGATGTGCACCTCGCCGACGATCGGCTTGCCGACCGAGCCCTTGCGGCCCAGCCAGGTCGGGCTGTCGATCAGGCAGAACCCGTTGCCCTCGCTGCCCGCGTAGAACTCGCTCAAGATCGGTCCCAGCCAGGCGATCATCTGTTCCTTGACCTCGACCGAGACCGGCGCGGCGCTGTGCACGACCAGCCGCATGCTGGAGGTATCGAACGCGGCCCGCTCCGCCGCCGGCAGCTTCAGCAGCCGGACGAACATCGTCGCCACGAACTGGCCGTGGGTTACCTGGTAACGCTCGATCAGCTCCAGCGCGCGGACCGGGTCGAAGCGCTCCATCACCACCACGGTCCCGCCGTTGCGGATCGTCCCGAGCGACCAGCCGATCGGCCCCCCGTGATAGAGCGGCCCGGTGCTGAGGAAGACCGTGGCGGGCGAGAACCCGAAGAAGTTCTTCATCGTGTGGTCGATGTTCAGCCCGGCCCCGAACGGCTGCCGAGTCAGGACGGGCAGGATGCCCTTGGGCTGGCCGGTGGTGCCGGACGAGTAGAGCATGTAGTTGCCCTCAACCTCGTCGGGTACCGGCGTGCCGGGCATCGGGGCGATCGCGTCCGCCAGCGACTCCACCCCGGGGACGGGCGGGCCGACGGTCAGCCTCCCCTCCAGCGCGGGCGCCGACGCGACGGCGGCGGCCGCGAGCTCTTCGAGCTGGCTGGAGGCGACCAGGAGGCGCGCTCCGCAGTCGGCCACGATGTAAGCGGCCTCGGCCGCGGACAGGTGCCAGTTGACCGGGGTGTAGAACAGGCCCGAGCGCTGGGCGGCCCACACCACGGGGAAGAACTCGGGCCGGTTCTCCATCAGGACGGCGATGTGATCGCCCGGCCGCAGGCCTCGGGCGCGAAACAGCCGGGCGATCTTGTTGGACTGCCGGTCCAGCTCGGCGTAGGACAAGACGGCGCCGGATCCCGCCATGATCACCGCGGGCTTGTCCCCGTACTCGAAAGCCAGCTGAGTCAGGTGCACGATGCTCCCCTTCCGCCGCAGGCAGTGCGGCCAGGAATGGCGGCCCGCGCCGCAGCCTCAACATGGTGGATCGTTACGAGCATCGGGGTACTCCCAACGATCCGCTTTATCGCAGACGGGGTTGCCCGTCTACCCTGGCCGCTCAAACGCTGCAGGCCAGACCGCTACTGAGTCTGACAGACAGGGGGCCAGCTGCTCGATCAGCCGGTGCTTCATCATCTTGCCGGCCACCGAGCGCGGCAGCGAGTCGGTGAACGTGACCGACTTGGGGCACTTGTAGTGCGCGAGGCGGGCCCGGGCCCAGTCGATGATGTCGCGTTCGAGGGCGGGGCTGCCCGCGTAGCCGTCGCGCAGCGTGACGACTGCCTTGACCGACTCGCCGTACTCGTCGTCAGGCACGCCGATGACCGCCACGTCATCGACCGCCGGGTGCTCGATCAGCAGGTCTTCGATCTCCTGCGGGTAGATGTTGACGCCCCCGGAGATGATCATGTGGTCGGAGCGGCCGGTGATGAACAGGTACCCGTCGGGATCGAGGTGGCCGATGTCGCCCATCCGGGCCCAGCCCTTGTCGTTGTACATCGAGGCGGACTTGCCCGGGTCGCCGTGGTAGGAGAACTTGTTGGCCGGACGGGTGAACCAGATGGTGCCGTCCTCGCCGGGCGGCAGTTCCCGGCCGGACACGTCGGTGATCGCCACCGAGCCGGGAGCCACCCGGCCGACCGAGCCGGGGTGGGCGAGCCATTCCTCGCTGCGGATGGAGACATGGCCGGCCGCCTCGGTGGCGGAGTAGTACTCGTTGATGACCGGGCCGAACCACTCGATCATGCGCCGCTTGCCCTCGACCGGGCAGGGCGCGGCGCTGTGCGCGACCGCCCGCAGGCTGCTGACGTCGTAACGGCGGCGGACCGCCTCGGGCAGCCGCAGCAGGCGGATGAACATCGTCGGGACGAACTGCGCGTACGTCACCCGGTAGCGCTCGATCGCCTGCAGCGTCTGCTCAGCGTCGAACCGGGGCGGCAAGACCACGGTGCCACCGTGCCGGTGGGTGGCCATGGCCGACACCAGCGGCGCGGCGTGGTAGAGCGGGCCCACGTTCAGCGTCACGGTCGACGGGCCGAGCCCGTAGCGGTTGACCCAGAGGATGTCTCCCTCGACGTCGCCGAACCGACGGCTGAGGTCAATCTTCGTGTGCACGATCCCCTTCGGCCTGCCGGTGGTCCCCGAGGAGTAGAGCATCGCCTGGCCCTCAAGTTCCGGGCCGAGCGGCGCGGTTCCGGCCGCGGCGACCGCCGCCGCGTAGTCGTCCCAGCCGGGGCGGGCCGCGCCCGCGCCGATGAGCAGCCGCAGGATGAGCCGCGGCAGGTCAGCGGCGGCCTGGTCGGCCACGTCGGCCAGGTCGGCGGAGACGAGCAGCGCCTTCGACTCCGAGTTCTCCAGCATGTAGCGCACCTCATCCGGGGTGAGGTGCCAGTTGATGGCGGTGTAGTAGTAGCCGGCCCGGCGAGCCGCCCATACCACC
>DAHWEX010000691.1 GCA_027326205.1 Actinomycetota bacterium | reverse complement strand
CGGGGTCTCGGTCTCCGGCGTCTCGGTCTCCGGCGTCTCGGTCTCCGGCGTCTCGGTCTCCGGCGTCTCGGTCTCCGGGGTCTCCGTCTCCGGGGTCTCCGTCTCCGGCGTCTCCGTCATGTCCAGCATCTCGTCGGACTCGCTCATTTTCCCCATCCTTCTTTGTCATCCCTACAATGTCAGCCGCCTGTCGGGCCGCATACCGGGGAAGCGGTCAGAAGCGTCCGTCCGAGATTTTAATGACGGGCGAGGCGATTAATTGGGGTTAGTGGCGAGCTGGCATGAAATGTTTGTCTTGAGCGGTGTCTACCGATCCGGAACTCCGGCCGAAGCCGATGACAGCGCCGCCGCGACCTCGGCGGCCTCCGCCGCCTCGCCGATCTGCTCGAAGATCGCGAGCGCGGCCGTCCATGACGCCAGCGCCTGAGCGAGGTCCCCGGTTTTCTCATACGCGCGGCCCAGATGCTTCAGCGCCGTCGCCTCGCCGATCAGGTCGCCGTAAAGGCGGTGCTGCGAGAGCGCTTCGGTCAGGCAGGCGATCGCGTCGTCAATCCGGCCCAGGTGCAGGTAGACCCGGGCCAGGTTGTGCAGCACATGACCCTCGGTGTGCCTGCCGACCTGATGGTAGATCTCGCGCGCCTGGGCGAAGCACTCCGCGGCGGAGTCCGGGTCGCCGCGGTCCCAGTAGACCTCGCCGAGGTTATTCAGCGCGACGCCGAGCAAGGTTGACGGATCCATCGGCCGCAGCAGGTCCACGGCGAGCCGCAGGTACTTAAGCGCCTCATCGCCGGGTCCGTGAATCTTCAGGTGTCCCTCGCCGAGCCCGATCGCCGCCTGCGCCTCTCCCTCCGTGTCGCCTAGTTCCCGCCGGATTGCCAGCGCCCGCTCCAGGTAGTCAAAGGCGGCCCCGTCGCGTAGCCGGGCCAGCGCCCAGCCAAGCTGGTAGAGGACCAGGGCCTCGCCGAGTCCGTCGCTCGTGTTGCGTTCGCTGACCGCGGCCACCCGGAGGGTTGTCACGCAGTCCGCCCAGTTGCTGCGGCGGTTGAACATCGGGAACACCGCTGACGGCAGCCGGCCGGCGACTTCGTGCAGGCCGGCGGCGGCCGCCTGCCGCGTCGCCGCCACGATGTTGGCGCGCTCGCCGTCGTACCAGGAAAGCGCGGAATCCATGCTGGCGAACGCCAGCGGCGGGTGACCGGGAACTCGCGGATCGGCGGTCACCTGGTAGCGCTGCGGCGAGACCGTGTCGGCGGCGGCCTGCGCGTTGTCGAGGTACCACCACAGCAGCCTGTGCACCGCCTCGTCCAGTGCGGCCCTGGGTTCCTCCGCCTGCGCGCGGTCCATGGCGTAGACCCGGAGAAGGTCGTGCAGACGGTACCAGTCGGGGGCCGGGGACTCGAGTAGGTTGGCGTCGACCAGGCTCTCGAGCATCTCCGCGACCCGGTCGTCCGGCTCGCCGAGCAGCGCCGCGGCGGCCTGGAGATGGATGGACGGGCCCTGCCACAGGCCCAGCAGCCGGAACGCCCGGGCCGGGTCGGCACCGCGGCTGACCGTCCTGATGCTGTCGTAGCTGACCTGGAAGCTGGCCCGGACGGCCAGGTCGCCCGTCGTCAGCTCATCAAGCCTGCGGTGCTGGTCCCGGAGCCTGGCCGCGAGCGTGGCGATCTTCCACTGCCGCCGCGCCGCGAGCCGGGCGGCACAGATCCGGATGGCCAGCGGCAGCCCCGCGCAGGCCACCAGGATCTCGGCGGTCGCGTCCGGCTCGGCCGCCGCGCGATCCTCCCCCACGACCCGGGAGAACAGCTCAAGCGCCTCCGCGTCGTCGAGCACGTTCAGGTCCACGAATCGCGTGCTCGCCAGGTCCGCGGTGCGGTTGCGGGTCGTCACGAGCACCGCGCACGACGAACTGCCCGGCAGCAGCGGCCGCACCTGCGCCGCGTCCTTGGCGTTGTCGAGCAAGATCAGCACCCGGCGGCGGGTGAGCGTCGTCCGGTACAGGGCCGCCCGCTCGTCATCTCGGGCGGGAATCTTGTCGCCCTCGACGCCAAGGTCGCGGAGGAACCTGGCGAGCACCTCGCCCGGAGAAGCGGTCTGCGAGCTCGCACCCTGAAGGTCCACGTGGAGTTGGCCGTCCGGGAAGTGCTCGCTGACCTCGTGCGCGGCGTGCACGGCCAGCGTGGTCTTGCCAAGCCCCGCGGCGCCGTTCACCACTACGATGCGGACCGCGCCGCGGCTGCGCGTGGCACTGCCCGCGAGCAGCAGGCCGCACAGCTGCTCCACGTGCGTCTCCCGGCCCGTGAAGTCGCCGATGTCGGCGGGGAGCTGCGCCGGACGCCGCAGGCTCGACGGGGCTTCCGCCTCTGGCGCCTCAGCCCCTGCCGCGGCTTCGGCCTCGCCGGCTTCGTCGAACGTACCGATCGCGATCGCGCCGGGCGACTCGGGCGCCGGTTCCCCGGCGGCACCGTCGGGGCCTGAGCTGGCATCTGCCCCGTCGTCCGGTCGCCGCGCCGCCGGACCAGGCACAGCCTGGGAACCCGCCGCGCCGGGGACGGCCTGCGCCTGACGCGGTCTCTGCACCGGCGGCCTGGGCGGCTGCGGCAACGCGTCGGCAGCGAGCAAGTCCGCGTACAGCTGCTGCAGTTCGCTGCCCGGATCCACGCCGAGCTGGTCCGCGATCACCGCACGGGCCTTAGCGTACGCCTCAAGCGCCTCCGCCCGGCGTCCGGCCTCCTCCAGGGCGCGCACCAGCAGCACCCAGAACCGCTCACGCAGCGGATGCTCTACCACCAGGCCCCGCAGCGCGGGTATCACCTCGGCCGCCCGGCCACAGCCGAGATCGCCCTCGATACGCAGCTCGGTCGCGACAAACCACAGTTCGGACGCGCGCCTGGCATGCTGGTCAAGGAGCGGTGTCGGCGGCACATCGGCGAGCAGCTGACCGCGCCACAGTCCGAGCGCCTCGCCAAGGACCTGCGCGGCACGCTCCGAGTCGCCGGCCGCCAGTGCGGTCCTGCCCTCGGTCATCTGAGACTCAAACTGCTCGATGTCCACGTCACCCGGCTCGACGTGGAGCACGTACCCGGGTGCCCGGTGGACGAGGATCCGGCGGTCGGTGTCGCCGATCAGCTTCTTGAGCTGGTGGACATAGATGCTGACCAGGTTGTTCGCCGTGGGCGGCGGGGTGTCCCCCCACAGTTCGAGTATCAGGTTCTCGGTGGACACGAGCTGGCCCGGCCGGACCAGCAGGCAGGCCAGCAGCGACCGCCACTTGGTGGCGCCGATCGGCTTCCACCCATCTGGGGACAGCACCTCAAGCGGTCCCAGGATGCGGAAACGCATCAGGCCGCCCGCTCCGAACGCACGCTCTCCTCCGGCTCCGGGTAAACCGCACGTCCGGCAGGCCACTGCACCCGCCAGGCGTGGATGGATCTTCGAGATTGGTAGATCCATACTCAATCATGACTCAAGCGAACGGTAAATCGGATACGTCACGTTGTAGCGCGATCGCGTCCCATGTATCCCGGTTAGACCGGGCGACGTCGTTATTAAGCCGGCACGGGCGATCGGCCCGGCTCGACTCAATCCTCCCTCAATAGGCGCCTGCCATGCTCTTCTCAGCGCCGGAACGGAGCGGGGGCGCGGGACTCGTGTCCCGCTTCGTATTGGACGGGCACAGGGGCCCCGTTCAGTACGAGGCGGGACACGGGCACCCGCACACGCGGCCGGCCAGCGGAGCTGACGGCCGGGACCCAGGGGGGGTGGTCTCGGCCGTCGCAGGAACCCCGTCCCGCCAAACCGGGGAATGGCGGGACGGGGCCCTCCGCTTTTCTAGGACTGGCCGTCGAAGAGGCTGGTCACCGACCCGTCGTTGAAGACCTCGTTGATCGCGCGGGCGATGAGCGGGGCGATCGACAAGACCGTCAGCTTGTCGAAGCGCTTTTCCTGCGGAACCGGCAGCGTGTTGGTGATGACCACCTCGCTGATCGGCGAGTTCTTCAGCATGTCGATGGCCGGCCCGGACAGCACGCCGTGCGTGGCGGCGACGATCACCCGCTCCGCGCCCTGCTCGAACAGCGCGTCCGCGGCCTTGACGATCGTCCCGCCGGTGTCGATCATGTCGTCCACCAGGATGCAGGTGCGTCCCTTGACGTGGCCGACCACCTCGAAGACCTTGACCTGGTTGGCCACGTCGGGGTCGCGCCGCTTGTGGATGATGGCCAGCGGCGTGCCGAGTCGGTCGGTCCACCGCTCGCAGACCCGGACCCGGCCCGCGTCGGGCGCGACCACGGTCACGTTCTGCACGTTCAGCTTGGTTTGCAGGTACCCCGCGAGGATCGGCAGCGCGAACAGGTGGTCCACCGGCCCGTCGAAGAAACCCTGGATCTGCGAGGTGTGCAGGTCGACCGCCATCAGCCGGTCCGCCCCGGCGGTCGCGAACAGGTCGGCGACCAGGCGCGCGGAGATCGGCTCGCGGCCGCGGCTCTTCTTGTCCTGCCGCGCGTAGCCGAAGAAGGGCATCACCACGGTGATCCGCTTGGCCGACGCGCGCTTGAGCGCGTCGACCATGATGAGCTGCTCCATGATCCACTGGTTGATCGGCGCGGTGTGGCTCTGCAGCACGAAGGCGTCGCTGCCGCGGACCGACTCAAGGAACCTGACCATGATCTCGCCGTTGGCGAAGTCGTACAGCTTCGCCGGCGCGGCCTCGACTCCCAGGCACTCCGCGACCTCGGCCGCAAGCTCGGGAAAGGCCCGCCCGCCGAACAGCATCATCTTCTTCCGGCTGGGCGCCGTCATTCCACTCACCTGTTACCGCTCTCCCTCAGCCTGTACTGCCCAAACAAAAACTAGGAATTATCCGAACGGGCCCGCGACGCTGCCTCCGCCGACCGTGTTCCCTCACGGTTGCGCAAGACCCACCCGTCGGCGTTGTGCTGGCGGCCTCGGGCGATGCCCAGGTCGCCGGCCGGCACGTCCTCGTAGATCGCCGAGCCCGCCGCCGTGTAGGCGCCGTCGCCGACGCTGACCGGTGCCACGAGCACCGTGTTGCTGCCGATGAAGACGTTCTCGCCGACGTCGGTGTGATGCTTGCGGACCCCGTCGTAGTTGGCGAAGATCGTGCCCGCCCCGACGTTCGCCCCCGCGCCGACGGTGGCGTCGCCCACGTAGGTGAGGTGCGGGACCTTGGCGCCCGCGCCGATGTGCGACTTCTTGACCTCGACGTAGGTGCCGAGGTGCGCGTCGGCGGCGATGCTGGCCCCGGGCCGCAGGTAGGCGAACGGCCCGATCGTGACGCGCGGGCCGATCTGCGCCTGGCGGCAGACCGCGTGCAGCAGCACGGCGTCCTCGCCGACGGTCGTGTCGGCAAGCAGGCAGCCCGCCCCGACCTTGGCGCCCTCGCCGATCACGGTCGCGCCCTCAAGCTGCGTCTGCGGGCCGATCTCGGCGTCCCGCCCGATCGTGACCGTGACGTCGACCCAGGTGGAAGCCGGGTCGATGACCGTGACCCCGGCGAGCATCCAGTCCCGCAGGATCCGGTCGTTCAGCGCCCGCCGCGCCTGCGCGAGCTGGACCCGGTCGTTGACGCCGCTGATCTCCGCGGCCTGCGCCGCGACCACGGTGCCGACCCCGTGGCCGTCGCCGCGCAGGATCTCCACGACGTCGGTCAGGTACTCCTCCTGCTGGCTGTTGTTGGTCGTCACCCGCTTGACCGCGTCGGCGAGCAGGGTGCCGTCGAACGCGTAGCAGCCGGAGTTGAACTCGTCGATCATCCGCTCGTCCGAGGTGGCGTCGCGTTCCTCGACGATCCGCAGGAACGCGCCGTCGGCGTCCCGCACGATCCGCCCGAAGCCCGGGAAATCGCCACGTGCCGTCAGCACGGTGACGGCGTTCCCCCCCTCGTGGTGCGCGCCGACGAGTTGCCGCAGGGTCGCACCGCGCAGCAGCGGCATGTCCCCGTAGGTGACGACGACGGTGCCCGGCATGACGCCCACGGCCTCGATGACCATCCGGACGGCGTGGCCGGTGCCGAGTTGCCGCTCCTGGACCACGATGTCCGCGTTCGGGGCCGCCGCGCGGGCCGCCGCGCCCACCTGTTCCCCCGCGTGGCCGACGACGACCACGAGCCGCTCGGGGGCAAGCTCGCCCGCCGCCGCGAGCGCGTGCCCGAGCAGGGACCGGCCGGACAGCGTATGCAGGACTTTGGGGGTGCGGGACTTCATCCGGGTACCCTCGCCTGCGGCGAGGACCACAACTGCGGCCGGGGAAGCTTCGCTCACGGGTAACGCATCTCCTCGGGTATCACGCCGAACACCTGCCGAGGCCATCTTCCCTGCGGCAGCCTAGCGCCGCCGCCAGGGCACGCGGAGAGGCGGCATTACAGAAAACTGTTAACCCCCTCCTCACCTGGAGGATACCCGCCCGTCGTTCGCAGGGATAGCCAGGGAAATCGTACGAGACAGCGCACGCTGTCAGCGCCGGGACGAGAGCCGCCGCGCGGGCCTCCTGCTGTCCGCCCGGGCGGAGCCGGCGGCGAGAACCGCCGCCGGACCGGGCCGCCCGGGCGAACGGAAACCAGAGGAGGTTTCACGGGACCCGCATCCGGCACCGCGCATGCGCCGCACCAGACGTGCCTTGTACAGGATTTTAACCTGAGATGCCTGGATTATCCGCTGTCTCAGACACGCCTTCAGTCATGCCCGGCACCACGAGCTCGCTCGGCTCGAAGCTGCCCTCGCCCGCCACCGCGGCCAGTTCCGACCCGAGCGACTCTGCGGCCACCGCCTTCGGCTCCGCGTCCGCGATCTTCTGCCTTCCGGTGAGCGCGGACGCGACCGCCGCGACGAGGCTGGCCGCGATCGCGAACCCGAAGGCCACCCCGAGGCCGTCGTGGAACGGCGCGGTGAGGAGGTTCGGGAAGAACTCGCGGCCGGTCACGTAGGCGGCGTGCGCCGGGGTGAGCGCCTTGAGCACCGGGCCGAGCAGCGACTGCATCGGGTTGTAGCCGAGGAACGCCGCGAACAGCACGCCGATCGGCGGCAGGTGCGAAATGGACGTCGCGGCGGACGCCGGGATGCCCTGCGCGGTCAGCCCGCCGAACATCGTGCCCGGCAGCTTGCTGGCCAGGCCGGCCACCATCAGCGAGAAGAACACGCCGATGGACAGCACGGACGCGGAGTTCTGGAAGGTCGCGATCATGCCGCCCGCCGCGCCCCGCTGGTTGGCCGGGACGGAGTTCATCAGCTCCGCGCGGTTCGGCGAGGCGAACAGGCCGGTGGCGAAGCCGTTGAGCCCGACCACGACCGCGAACTCCCAGTACGGGAAGTTCACCGGGACGAAGATCAGCAGCAGGAACGTCAGCGCGGTGCCGAACGCGCCGCCCACGGTGAACGCCTTCTGGCCGAACCGGTCGGACAGGATCCCGGACAGCGGGGCCGACAACAGGAACCCCGCGGTCAGCGGCAGCAGGTAGATGCCGGCCCACAGCGGGGTCTGACTGTAGCTGTAGCCGTGCAGCGGCAGCCAGATGCCCTGCAGCCAGATGATCAGCATGAACTGCATGCCGCCGCGGCCCATGGACATCATCAGGTTGGCGATGTTGCCGGCCGCGAACGCGCGGATCTTGAACAGGTCGATCCGGAAAAGCGGCTCCGCGACCTTCTGCTCGACGAAGATGAAGACCACCAGCAGCACCGCGCCGCCGATCAGCGCGCCAAGGACGAACGGGTTGGTCCAGCCCATCGCGTGCCCGCCGTAGGGCTGCAGGCCGTAGGTGATGCCGACCAGGATCGCGATCAGGCCCACGCCGAAGAGCAGGTTGCCCCACCAGTCCATCTTCGCGTGCTTGCGCACCCCGATGTCGTGCAGCATGAAGTACGCCCAGAAGGTGCCGAACACGCCGATGGGCGCCGAGATGAGGAAGACCAGGTGCCAGTTGACCGGGGCGAGGAGGCCGCCGAGGATCAGGCCGATGAACGACCCGGCGATCGCCGCGATCGAGTTCACGCTGAGGGCGGTGCCGCGCTTGTTGGCCGGGAACGCGTCGGTGACGATGGCGGCGGAGTTGGCGAACAGGAACGCGCCGCCGATGCCCTGCACGACCCGCCAGATGATCAGCCAGAGCGCGCCCGCTGTGCCGTGCATCCAGGTCACGGTCAGGAAGATCGACGCGACGCTGAACACCGCGAAGCCCATGTTGTACATGCGCACCCGGCCGAACATGTCGCCCAGGCGGCCGAACGAGACCACCAGCACCGCGGTGACCACCATGAAGCCCATGAACATCCACAGCAGGTAGCTGGTGTTGCCGGCCCCCAGCGGGTTCAGCCCGATGCCCTTGAACACCGCCGGCAGCGCGATGAGCACGATGGACTGGTTGATCGTCGCCATGAGCACGCCCAGGGTCGTGTTCGACAGCGCGATCCACTTGTAATGCGGCCCGAGGACACGTTCAGGCTTGCCAGGCACGCTTACGCCCCTCATCTCGTGACGAAGTCAAAGTTTGAAGAGGATCAGTATTTGCTTGACCTCAACTAACCATAACTCACCGGAGTGTCCCTCCGCATACCGGCGCCCGCGCATCGGCACCGTCCCCGATGCACGGACTAGCCCGGACTAGTCAGCGACCAAGTGTTCGAAAATCGCCAACCCTGGCACCGCACAAGCCCGATATACCCCCTGGCGCAGATGGCGGGGGCCGGCGCCCTGGTCGAGATCAGGGCTGCCCTTGGCCCGGTCGGCAAGCGCACCCTCAGCGCCGCCCTCAAGGACACTCCCCCGCCCGAGTGGACCCGCCGCCCGAACGCGAAGGACGACCTCCGCGAAAAGGCCTCTACCGAAGGATCGAGGGCTGGGCATCAGCCGTCACGGCCGCGTAGCCCACCAGCACCAGGCATCGAACCTATATGTGCTCCCGGGGAAGGGTTCGAACCTCCGTAAAGTGGACCAAAACCACTTGTCCTACCACTAGACGACCCGGGACAGCGGTCTTAACTCTACCGGGAAGCCTGTACGGCTAGAGCGCCGAACGCGCTGTGCCCATAACGCCAGGGGCGTCCCCCGCCTTTGCGGAGTGACACCCCTGGGGAGAAGCGAGATGGCGTTTTCATCGTCAGTTTTGGCCTGCCCTCGCGGTGACCGTCTCGGGGATCCTCGCGGCGGCTGCCGCTGGCCGACGAGCTGGCCAAGGCCACGACGACCTACATGGAGCGGGCTGACCAACCCGGAGATCGCCGCGCGGCTGTTCCTCAGCAATCACACAGTCAAGACGCATATCAGCCGGATCTTCGCCAAGACCG
>DAHWEX010000688.1 GCA_027326205.1 Actinomycetota bacterium | reverse complement strand
GCGCCAGGCGCCAGGCGCCAGGCCCATCGGGATTAACAGGCCGGGATCATCGGATTAAAGGAGGTCGCCGGTACGGCACAATAGAGAGCGAGATGGCCAGACTGACCGACCGGCCGCCCGTTCCACCGCCGGGCTCGCCGTTCCTTCCGCCAGCGCCGCGGCCGCAGCTTCCGCCTGCCGCCCCCGCGCTCCAGCAGCGTGCCACCGCCGCCCTGCTCCTCGCTGTGCTGAGCCTGATCGCGATCATGCTGATCGGCAACCTGCAGCGCGCCCGCTACGTCCTCGAGGTCGCCTGCGTCGTGGCCCTGGTCGGGTTCGTGCTCGCGATCTCCGCCATGAGGGCCGCGAAGCGGTCGGGCACCCGCCGCCCCCGCGCCTCCCTCGCCGCCCTGCTGCTTGGCGGCCTGTGCGCCGCGTTCGCCGGGTTCGCCGCCATCGGCTTCCTGATCTTCGGCGCCCAGTTCAACCAGTACGCCAACTGCCTGAACGCCGCGGGTTCGTCGACCGCCGCGCAAAACGCCTGCCAGACGGCGTTCAGCAACGCGGTCACCGCGAGAATCAACCACCTCGGCGGCCAGTAACCCGGTTACTCGGGTAGCGAGGGTTATCCGGGCGGGTCGTCGGCCCAGGGGTTGACGTGGATGCGGTGACCGCCCGCGTCGTCGGTCTCGTCGACGATGAGGGCGGGCTGCGGGCCGCTGGCCCTCGGCTGCGGGGCACTGGCCCGGGGGGGCGGCGGCAGCGGGTCGCTCACCCAGTCGACGGGCGGGGCGGGGACCTGGGCGTTGAGGCGGCGGATGTGGTAGCGGATGATCAGCCAGTTGGCCGCCCCGGCCACTAGGGCGGCCGTTACCCCGACCTCGAGCGCCGCCACCAGCCCGACTTCGCCTCCGGCCGGGCCGACCGAGGCGAGCCGCCCCGAGCCGAGCGGCCCGCCGGAGAACTTCGCGAGCAGCCCGGTCACCGCCGCCGCGAGCGAGCCGGTGAGCAGGCCCCAGAGCGGTGCCGCCTCGAAGGTAGGCGTCGGCGCGATCCTGACGGTCATCAGCCCGGCGAGCGCCCCGGCGAGGTACGGCGTGAGCAGGACGAAGAAACCGAGCCAGGCGGGGAACGCGGCCCGCTCCCCCACCGGCAGCGCGGCGAGCATCGGGAAGGCGGGAATGGCGCCAAGCGCCGAGCCCGACGGGGAGACGGCGGTGCCGATGCCGAACGAGAAGCCCGGGCCGAGCAGGTAGGCGATCCCCCAGATGACCGAGTTCGGCAGGTAGCAGAGGCTGGCGAGCAGCAGCAGCACCGAGCCGAAGATGCCCGGGTTGAGCTTGCCCACCGCGAGCTTGTAGGCACTGAGGTGGACCATGAGCGACAGCGCGCTGAGCACCGCGCCGGCCGCGACGAGGACCGCGAGCGCGGCGATCATTCCCAGGATCACGGACCTGGGGCGCGGCGGCACCCGCCCGGCGAGCTTGCGCCACGGCGCCAGGGCGCGGGCGGCGCCGAACGCGCTGGCGAGCAGCGCGATCCCGAACCCCATCATGACCGCCTGCCACAGCGACGGCGTGGCGACCGGGGTACCGCTCGCGAGCGCTACCGCCCCGGTGAACAGCGCGTACGGCAGCGCGATCGAGATGGCGGCCGGGCCGACGTCGAGCAGGCTGGTCACGTGCCCCTCGTGGGTCAGCCGGCGGCCGGCCTTCTCGATCAGCGCGGCGGGCAGCAGCACCAGTCCGAGCGGGAGCAGGCCGATCATGCCCACGCCCTGGACCGACACCTCGACGTGGTGGGCGATGAGCCACAGCAGCCCGGCGGAGCGGAGCGCGCCCGCCAGGCCGCCGCCCAGGCCCACGTGCGGCGCGGTGATCCACCCGACGAGGGTCAAGGTGGCGAGGACAGCGAGCCCGCCGCCGGCCGCCGCGAGCGCGCCCACGCCACCGGCCATCAGCATGGGTCGGGTGGGCGCGTGCACAAACCGATCGTGGCAACAGACCGGGCAAAAGGCACGGAGCCACGCCGGTTTCCCGGCGGGTTCGCGAGCCCGGTCGCAACGACCGCGATCACGCCGGACGGTGAAGGCTGGGACTTCGGTCACATCGTTCCGCCCATCGGTAGCCTGAGCGGCGTACGCGGTGTGCTACCGGCTACGCTGCTTGTAAACGCCGCTTGTCGTGGCGTCAATCAGACGCAAGCCATCGGACTGAGATCGGACCCCCAGTGGACCTGTTCGAGTATCAGGCTAAGGAACTCTTCGCCGAGTACGGCGTTCCTGTGCCGAAAGACAAGGTCGCCCATACCGCCGAGGAGGCGCGGGACATCACGACCGCGTTCGCGGCGGAAGGCATCCCGCAAGTAGTCGTCAAGGCGCAGGTGAAGACCGGCGGTCGCGGCAAGGCAGGCGGCGTGAAGCTCGCCGATGGCCCGGCCGACGCGTACGAGAAGGCCGAACGCATCATCGGTATGGACATCAAGGGCCACACCGTGCACCGGGTGCTGATCGCCGAGGCGACCGACATCAAGTCGGAGTACTACCTGTCGTTCCTCCTCGACCGCGCGAACCGCACGTTCCTGTCGATCTGCTCCGTGGACGGCGGCGTGGAGATCGAGGAACTCGCGCACACCAACCCCGGCGCGATCGCCCGCGTCCCGGTCTCACCGCTGACCGGCGTGGACCACGCCAAGGCGCTGGAGATCGTGCGGGCCGGCCGCATCCCGGCGGAGGCCGAGGAGGGCGCGGCCCTGGTGGCCGAGCGCCTGTGGGCGATGTTCGCCGACGAGGACGCGACCCTCGCCGAGGTCAACCCGCTCGTGCTCACCCCGGACGGCCGGGTGCTCGCGCTCGACGGCAAGGTCACGCTCGACGACAACGCCGCCTTCCGCCAGGACCACGCGAAGTTCGCCGACATCGCGTCGACGGACCCGCTCGAGGTGCGGGCGAAGGAGAAGCACCTCAACTACGTCAAGCTCGACGGCGAGGTCGGCATCATCGGCAACGGCGCGGGCCTGGTCATGTCCACGCTCGACGTGGTGGCCTACGCGGGCGAGGCGTTCGGCGGCATCAAGGCGGCCAACTTCCTCGACATCGGCGGCGGCGCCTCGGCCGAGGTCATGGCGGACAGCCTGGAGATCGTGCTGTCCGACCCCTCGGTCAAGTCGGTCCTGGTGAACGTCTTCGGCGGCATCACCTCCTGCGACGCGGTGGCCAACGGCATCACCGCGGCGGTCAAGCTGCTCGGCGAGCGCGGGGAGACGGTCAGCAAGCCGATCGTCGTGCGCCTTGACGGCAACAAGGCTGCCGAGGGCCGCCAGATCCTGGTCGACGCCGCGATCCCGGTCGTCGAGCAGGTGGACACCATGGACGGCGCCGCGAAGCGCGCCGCCGAACTCGCCGCGAAGGGAGCATGAGAGATGGCCATCTTCCTCACGGCTGACAGCAAGATCCTGATTCAGGGCATCACCGGCGGCGAGGGCCGCAAGCACGGCGCGCGGATGCTGCGGGCCGGCGCGCAGGTGGTGGGCGGCACCAACCCGAAGAAGGCCGGCACCTCGGTCGAACTGAACGGCGTCGACGTCCCCGTGTTCGCCACGGTCAAGGAGACCATGGCGGCCACCGGCGCGGACGTGTCGGTGATCTTCGTCCCGGCCCAGGGCACCAAGGCCGCCGTGATCGAGGCGATCGACGCGGAGATCCCGCTCGCGATCGTCATCACCGAGGGCATCGCGGTGCATGACACCGCCGAGTTCTGGGCGTACGCCATCGAGAAGGGCAACAAGACCCGCATCGTCGGGCCGAACTGCCCGGGCCTCGCCTCCCCCGGCAAGTCCAACGCCGGCATCATCCCCGCCGACATCACGACCTCGGGTCCGATCGGCCTGGTGTCGAAGTCCGGCACGCTGACCTACCAGATGATGTACGAACTGCGCGACATCGGGTTCACCACCTGCGTCGGCATCGGCGGTGACCCGATCATCGGCACCACCCACATCGACGCGCTCGCCGCGTTCGAGGCCGACCCGGAGACCAAGGCGATCGTGATGATCGGCGAGATCGGCGGCGACGCCGAGGAACGCGCCGCGGCCTTCATCGAGCAGCACGTGACCAAGCCGGTCGTCGGCTACGTAGCCGGGTTCATGGCCCCCGAGGGCAAGACGATGGGCCACGCCGGCGCCATCATCTCCGGCTCGGCCGGCACCGCGCAGGCGAAGAAGGAAGCCCTGGAGAAGGCCGGCGTCCGCGTCGGCAAGACCCCGAGCGAGACCGCCGCCCTGGTCCGCGACCTCATCAAGTCCCTGTAGGGCAGTTCCACCGCGAGATGGCGGATCGTTAGGCGGCCTATGGTGCGCCTAACGATCCGCCATCTTCGCGTTACGGCCTAGTACACGCACGGAACGCCGTAGGGGGCGTTCGCCGCGACCGTGACGCTGCCGCCGGTCTGGCCGTCGTTGGCCCCGGCCACCTGCGACGGCGAAGCGGTGGGGGAAGGCGCCGGGGAAGGCGAACTGGCCGCCGCTGAGGTCGCCGCGGCCTGGCTGC
>DAHWEX010000675.1 GCA_027326205.1 Actinomycetota bacterium | reverse complement strand
GTACTGGTTCCGGTTCGCGTCCGTGGACTTCTTCCAGGCCGGGTTCCGGGCGAACACGATCTCGCGGTTCGGCACGTACTTGGTGATCTGGTACGGACCGTCGGAGATGGTGTGCTGGTCCAGCTGGAGGCTGTTCGGCACGTAGGCGTCGTACTCGACCGGGCGGGCCGAGGTGAACGGCATGGCCATCATGTACAGGAAGTCACTGGCCCGCTGGATCAGCGTGAACTGGATCGTCAAGGGGTTCGGCGTCGAGATGCCGGAGATGCTGTGCGTGTCCTGGAACCGCGCGATGTTCTCCGCCGTCGGCGGATGGACCTTCGCGTTCGCGAAGTAGGCGGTCTCCGCGTTGGCGTACTGGGTCAGCCCCGCGATCGTGGCCTCGTAGTAGATCGGGTTGCCGACCGGGCTCACCGGGTTGAAGAACGCCTTGAACTCGCGGAGGAAGTCCTGCGACGTGACCTGACGGGCCGGCGTGGTGTTCCAGTCGACGCCCTGCTTGATGTGGAAGGTGTACGTCTTCCCGTTGTCGGTGATCCCGCCGTTCGCGACGGTGGGCACCTCGGTCGCGATGTCGGGGGCCGGCGTTGTGTCCTTGACCCAGCCAGGATCCGACGTGCTGGTCTTCGTGTACGGCAGGGTCGGGTAGTTCAGGAGTTGCCGGGTGTAGGCGTGCGTGAGCTGGTAGTCCGTCGTGTAGTAGGAGGGCACGGTGTCGAGGTGCGCGGGCCCGGAGGCCGCCACGATGTGCAGCGTCCCGCCGTAGACGGGTTTCTGGGAATTGGACGTCGCTCCGCCAGCGGGCGCTGACGTCGTACCGCCGCACGCCGCTAGGCCCGCTGCGGTTATGAGAACCGTGGTTATTCCAGCAAGAGTCCTTACTGGCCTGAACGTAGGCATATTTCCTCGCCTCGGATGATTCGAGACCAAGGCAGCCGTCCGGCAACCCCGCGGATCGACCTACGAGCAAGGCAATCGGCCGACTGCCCGATCTGGGCGGTGAATCCCTTTCAAAGGAGCCGTAGCGTCAGTCTCTACAGCGCGGCCGCGACCGTCCATGAAGTTCACCAGAGTTCTGCAGGCAGTCTGGACGCAGTGTGGACACAGTTCCAAGATTCCGCCGGGTACGGCCGACGGCAGTGGCGTGCGACCGGGAACGCGGAGCCCGTCGCGCCGCGCCGTCTCGCTCTCCACCCGTCGCGGCCAGCCCCCGGATCTCAGGCCGGCCGTGCCACCATCCCGGCCATGATCGCCCTCAACTGAGCAACATCACTCATGATACCGAGGAAATCCAGAAGATTCGGCTCACCGACACCAGGAATCCCGATGAATCGCTAACGTTGACTAAAGTCACACGTCGGGCCGCACTAGGGTGAAAATTGACAGCTGGTGTGATTTCCCCTTAGATGGCACCCTGCCGTATCGTGTTCTTAGTATGATCTGCACGGGCTGAATACCATGTTCAGTCCGCAGTTCCGGCGCGCCCTCCCTCGGGTTGGCCGGACAGCCGGTGCCGCAACAAGGGCTCGACAGAAAGTCACCTTGCGGTAACAGTCTGTACCCCCACATGTGGAGGAACCGCTTCATGGCTATGACCGACGTACTCATCATCGGGGCAGGCCCTTTTGGCTTGTCAATTTCTACGCATCTGCGGAACCGCGGCATAGAACACACCATTGTTGGCCGCCCGTTGAATACTTGGCGCGTGCATATGCCGCTCGGGCTGTTCCTTAAGTCAGAGCCTCACGGCTCGGTAATTCACGCCCCCGTGAAGGGCTACGACATCGCGTCATATTGCAAACTGCACGGATTCGATGACTATGTTGACCGGGTCGGGCCGCTCTCGCTCGAGAGATTCCTGGGATATGCCGATTGGTTCGCCAAGGAACTCGTGCCGGATATCAAGGACCTCACGGTAACAAAGATCACTCCGCGCGATGGCGGCTTCCAGGTGGAGTTCGCCGAGGATGCTCCGATGTTCGCGCGGCAGGTGGTCGTCGCGACCGGTCTCATGCCGTACGCGCGTGTCCCCCGCGAACTGTCCCACCTGCCCTCCGACCTGATGACCCACAGCAAGGAGTGGGGCGACCTCAGTGTGCTCGGCGGCAAGCGGGTGGCCGTGCTCGGCGGCGGGCAGTCCTCCCTGCAGACCGCGGCACTGCTGCACGAGGCAGGGGCCGACGTGCACGTCATCGTCCGCAAGCCCGAGATCTTCTGGGAGAAGTCAGTCACTCAGGAGATCGGGCTCCTCGACTACATCAAGAGCCCGCCGGTGGTGCTGTGCGACGGATGGGCGTGCGTTGCCTACGGCGTGCCGGACGTGTTCCGTCTCATGCCCCACAAGATGCGGATCCACAAGGCGCTCAGCACCTTCGGGCCGTCGGGCGCGTGGTGGCTGCGCGAGCGCGTCGAGGGCATCGTCGACGTCATGAACAGCCATTCACTCAAGTCGGCCGAGGCGCACGGGAGCGGAGTACGGCTCCATCTCAATGGCCCCAAGGTCTCGACCTTCGACGCGGACCACGTGATCGCCGGCACGGGCTTCAACGTCGACGTTAAGGCGCTGCCGTTCATGTCGGAAGCGATCAGGGCGAACCTCAAGACCGACGTTAAGTTCGCCAGGGTGGACCGGGCGGGGCAGTCGTCGGTCCCCGGTCTGTACTTCGCGGGCGTCCACACGATGACCAGCCTTGGCCCTGGTGCGCGGTTCATCGCCGGAACGCACCACATGTCCGCCCAGACCGTCAGCTCCATTGCCCGTCGCCTGCGCAAGGGATCGGGCATCGGTAAGCACTCCGCCGGGGATGACGCTTCGCTGGAGCCGCTCACCACCGGAGCCGGGCGCGGGCAGTCCCGCTAAGCCAGCCCAGCGGGCGGGACTTCCCCGCCCGCTGATCGCCGGCTCAGGCCGCGCCTCGGCTGGAGTAGCCGCAGACCGTCTTGAGCATCGGCTTCCAGGACACCGGCTGGGTCACGTCGAAGAACCGGATGCACGGCGGGTCGCTGTCCACGGTCCCCTGGCGCGCGGCGGCGGCAAGCTCCACGGCCTCGTAAGAGACCCCGGCACAGCAGGCCTGATGGCTCATCGCCGCGAGCACGGCCGCCTCGAGTAGCCTGTTGCCGGCCCGGTGCGCGAATTGCCGCGCATAGCTGAAGTACTTCTGCGTCAACACCGTCTTCGGCGCGTCGTCGAAGGTCATCCACGCGAGGAGCAGCATCGCCTCGGCGATCGCCGAGAAGAGCGCACGGCCGACCTGCTCGCTGTAGCTGCCGCGCACCAGTCGCCTGACGTTGGCGATCAGGTACCCGGTCAGCGCGTCGCGGTCGCGCCCGCCGCCGGCGCCGTTGTCCGCCTCCG
>DAHWEX010000664.1 GCA_027326205.1 Actinomycetota bacterium | reverse complement strand
CACGGTCGCGGCGCTGGAGAACGGCGGCCCTGCCGCCTGACCACCCGGCGGTACCTGGCCTCAGGTGCTGGCGAGGGCCTGGTCGGGGGAGTCTCGCGGCTGCGGGATGGGAGCGGTCGCGGTGCCCGGAAGTGCCGGGGTCGCGCTAGTGATGAGGTTTCTCCCGGCGCTGCGGTAGAGGCTGTCGTGGATGCCGTCGGCGTACAGCAGTGCGTTGAGGTCGGCGCGGACCTTGACGGCCAGGGAGCTGGCGGTGAACCCGGCGGCTCCCTCCAGCAGGGCAAGCTCCGAGGCCGCCTGGTAGGCGATATCGGCCGCGTGGGCCTTGACGCCACAGCCCCAGGTCTCGGCATCAGGGTGCCCGGTGGCGGCGAGCTGATGGGCGGTGACGGCGCCGAGCAGGGCGGCGTTGACCTGCGCCCAGGTGCGGCCGAGGGTGATAAGAGCGCTGTCTCGGACCCGGGGGATCGTGCCATCGTGTCGGCGGCAGGCCAAGACGGCCGCCGCGTGGTCGTGGACAGCGGCTGCGGCACCGAGCGCGGTGGCCGCTACTAGGGGCCGGTAGGCGGCGAAGTGGCCGCGGAGCAGCCGCATGCCGTCGCCGGGCTGGCCAAGGATGTCGCAGGGCCGGATGGTCACCTGGTCGAGCCGCAGCTCGCCCCAGGCCCAGCCGGACAGGCCTGCCGGGGTAATCAGCTGGCGCGACAAGCCAGCAGAACTGGCGTCGAGGACGGCGGCGGTGAGCTGCCCGCTGGGGCTAGTGAAGAACAGGCAGAACACGGCGGCCTCGGTCAGGCGGCTGATCCAGGTCTTGACGCCAGTGACCCGCCAGGTGCCGTCGCCTGCTGCGACGGCGTGTGTGGTGGTGGCGTGGACCCGGGTGCCGCCCTGGGACTCGGTGATCGCGATGCCCGGGACGGCGCCGGCGAGGATGGCGGGGAGCCAGCGGTCGCGGGCCTGCGGGGTGGCATGGTCGGCGATGAGCTGGCCGTGCCCAAGGCCGGTGGAGTCGCGCAGGTTGACGTCGTGGTACCCGCAGGCGAACTGCAGGAGCGCTTGGATGCCGGCAGGGTATCCGTGACCACCATGGCGGGCGGGGACCGCGAGGGAGAGGAGGCTGTCGGCGGCGAGGCGCTGGCGGACCTGCCTCAGGTGCAGGCTGCGGGTCTCCGGGGCCAGCCCGTGGTCAACCGGGAACGCGGCCAGCAGCCCGGTCAGGGCGTCGTCGAACCGGGCGATCCTGGCAAGGACGCCCGTGCCCAGCCCGGGAACGGACCGCTGGAGCGGCTCCAGCCAGCGGACGGCGCCGGTGCTCACGACGCGGCCCTCGCGTCGGTGGTCCGGACACGGGCGGGCACGCCGTAGGCGATCATGCGGGCGGGAATGTCCCTGGTGACGACGGACCCGGCACCGATGAGGGCGTGCTCGCCGATGCGGACCCCGCCGAGGATCACCGACCCGGACCCGACGCGGGCCCCGTGGCCGAAGAACGGGGGGACGAGGTCGGGGGCGCGGTCGGGGTCGCGCCAGATCATCTCCCGGTCGTTGACGGTGCGGACCCCGGCACCGAGGAAGACCCGGTCCTCCAGGATGCAGGAGCTGGTGATGTGGCTACCCGGCGAGCAGCGGA
>DAHWEX010000626.1 GCA_027326205.1 Actinomycetota bacterium | reverse complement strand
CCCGGGCTCATCCAGGCCGAGCTGCAAGGGAAGCCCGCGCATTTCATCCTGTACGGCCAGAGGGGAGACCCTCTCCTCGAGTCCATGTCGGGCCTCGCGTCGGTGCACCTGGAGTTCCGGAACCGCCACGGGAGGGTATTCCTCCGGGGCCTTCTGCCGCACACCCCCAACTACGTCATGGAGGCCCGGGGGACGCGCCCGTACAGCCTGGTCCCCGTGGTGTGACGGGGGCCGGTGGGTTTGTGAAATCCATTCCCTCGCCGTCTTAAATATCCCCAGTGGGTCGCTGGGGGCCCCCCATGACGACCCCCGCCCTGTCCGCCCGCGAGGTGAAGAAGGTCTACCGGCCCCGCAACCGGCCGGAGGTCCCGGCGCTCAAGGGGGTCTCCCTGGAGGTCGGCCGGGGAGAACGGGTGGGCCTCCTGGGCCGGAACGGGGCGGGGAAGACCACGTTCCTCAAGATCGCCTCGACGCTCCTCCGGCCCACCAGCGGCGAGATCACCATCTTCGGGCACGATGTGATGGCACATCCCGAGGAGGTCCGGCCCCTCATCGCGGTGGTCCCCCAGGAGGGGAAGCCCTTCTTCCACCTCACGCCCCGGGAGCAGGTCTACACGTACCTCCGGACCCGGGGGTTCTCCCGGGAGTCCGCCCGGACCCGCACCGAGGAGGCCATCGAACAGATGGGGCTCGGCGAGGTGGCCGACCGGCTCAACGTGACCCTTTCGGGAGGCCAGATGCAGCGCGCCATGGTGGCCACCATCATCGCCACCGAG
Organism: Actinomycetota bacterium; assembly: GCA_027326205.1. Taxonomy (GTDB): domain Bacteria; phylum Actinomycetota; class Actinomycetes; order Streptosporangiales; family Streptosporangiaceae; genus Trebonia. The sequence goes on along the minus strand of DAHWEX010000626.1, from coordinate 5,982 downwards.
GCGCCGCTCTTGTTCCTCGACGAACCCACCATCGGGATGGACCCGTTCGCCCGCCGGGGGGTCTGGGACTCGCTGCGCCGCCTCACCCGGAAGGGGTCCACCATCCTCCTCACCACCCACTACCTCGACGAGGCGGAGCGCCTCGCCGACCGGGTCGCGATCCTGCAAGACGGCCGCATCCAGGTCGTGGGCTCGGTGCGGCATGTCGCCCGCCGGGCCGGGGTGAAGACCACGATCAAGTTCACCGCCCCCCAGCCGGTGCTGGCCGGCGCCGTCGCCACGCCCGCCGGCCTGGCGGTCGTGCTCAGGGGGGAGGTCGCGTCCTGCCAGACGGACAACTCCGGCCCGGCGCTGCGCGAACTCCTCGACTGGGCCGCCGCGAACGGCCTCGGCGATCTCGACGACCTGTCCGTGGAAGCGCCCACGCTAGAGGACTCTTATCTTCAGCTGGTTAGCAATGGAGGCCCCCAGTGAGCCGGACCGTCAGCCTGGCCTTCCGCCAGGCGCTCCTGGAGCAGCGCTCGTTCTGGCGCAGCGCCGAGTACGCGCTGTTCACCTTCGCCCTGCCGATCGCGCTGCTGCTGCTCATCGGCTCGACCACCGCCACCGGATACCTGCCGGGCACGCGCGTCGAGGGCCAGATGATCTTCGTGCCGTCGATGATCGCGTTCGGCGTGATCGTCGCCGCCTACGTGAACCTCGGTGCCAAGCTCGCCACGCTCCGCCACGACGGCGTGCTCAAGCGGATCCGGACCACGCCGCTGCCCGCCAGCGCCTACCTGTCCGGCGTGCTCGGCAGCACGGCGGCCACGACGCTGGCGATCACCGCCTCGGTCATGGCGATCGGCGCGCTCGCCTTCGGCGCGGCCCCCCGCATCGGCGGCGTGCCGGAACTCGCCGTCGGCCTCGTTCTCGGCGTCCTGTGCTTCGGGTCCCTCGGCCTCGCGCTGAGCGCGGTCGCCCGCAGCGCCGAGTCGGCGGCCCCGATCGCCAACGCCAGCTACCTGCCGCTGGCCATCATGAGCGGGATCTTCGACCCGACGTTCCCGGTGCCGCACTGGCTCTCGGCCGCCGTGGGCCTGTTCCCGGTCCGCGCGCTGGCCCAGATCCTGCAGCAGTCCTACACCCCGGTCGCTCACGCCCCCGTCACGGACATCGTCGTCCTGCTCGCCTGGACCGCCGCCGCCGGCGCCGTCACCGCCTGGCGCTTCCGCTGGCACTGAGTGTCGTGCGGGCCCGATCGGGCCGTGTCTGTAGGTGGCGATCAGCGCGGCCGGACGGACGGCACTGCGCGAGGCCGGTGCGCGACCTGCCTGTGCTGCAGCGAGCCGGGGGCGTGCTCCGACCTCGCGGCCATGTGCGCCGCCACCGCAGACTAGGCGCTGCTGATCGCCCGCGCCGAGCGGGACGCCCGTTCGGCGCGCCCGCGGAGCGGATCCGCGGGCGCGGAGCGAGCCGGGCGTCAGCCCAGCGTGACGAGGCTCCGCCGGGCGGCCAGGAAGCGGATGATCTCCTGCGTCTCCGGGTCGGTCGCGTCGTCGCCGCTGCGGGCGATGGCCGCCTCGATGTCGTTCAGCTCGTCGGCGGTGCTGTAGGTCGAGAGCTCCCGCCACAGGGTGCGCCGCCGGGCCTGCTCCGCGCGCATCTCGTGCAGCCGGGTCAAGAGCGAGGTCATCATGATGATCCATCCTCCGTTGTTGGCTGATTGTGTTGGCTGATTGCCCTTCACCATCCAGTGAACCCGGTCGCGATCCATGCGTCCAATGATTAATTCACAAAGAATCCATGACGTATAGTCATTAATTATGGACACGGACGTATTGCGCTGGTTCCAGCTGGTCGCCGAGGGCATGACGGTGACCGAGGTGAGCGAGCTCGAGCAGGTCACCCAGTCCGGCGTCTCCCGGGCGCTGGCCCGCCTGGAGGCACAGGCCGGCACCCCGCTGCTCGAGCGGTCCGGCCGGACGCTGCGGCTGACCCGGACCGGGGCGGTCTTCAAGCCGCACGTGGACCGGCTGCTGGGGGAGCTGCGCGGCGGCCTGGACGCCGTGGCGCAGTTCCTGTCGCCGGAGACCGGCACGGTCGCGGTCGCGTTCCAGCAGTCCCTCGGCTCCTGGCTGGTGCCCGACCTGCTCGGCAGCTTCCGCGCCGCCCACCCCGGGGTCGGCTTCCGGCTGGCGCAAGCGCGCGACGAACTGCACGGGCTCCCGCTGGACGGCGGCGCCGCCGACCTGGAGGTCGGCACCCGCCGCTTCCGGACCGGTGCCGAGGCCACCCGCCCGGGCGACCTCAGCGTGCACACGCGGCGCATCGCCACCGAGCCGCTGCGGCTGGCCCTGCCGGCCGCGCACCCGCTCGCGGCTCGCGGCCCCGCGCACGGCGCGGACGGGGCGGGGGAGCCGCCCGCCGCGGCGATCGGGCTGGCCGCGGCCGCCGCCGAGCCGTTCGTCGCCCTGCAGCCCACGTCCGCCCTGCGCAAGCTGGGCGACGACCTGTGCGCGGCGGCGGGCTTCCGGCCGAAGGTCGTCTTCGAGGGCAACGACCTCTCCAACGTCCGCGGCCTGGTGGCGGCGGGCCTGGGCGTCGCCATCGTCCCCGCCCCGCGGGCCGGCTCGCCGGTCGCCGGCCCCGGCCCGGTCCGCTACCTGCCGATCCGCGACCCGGGCGCCGTCCGCGACATCTACCTCACCTGGCCAGCCGACAAGCCCCTGCTCCCCGCCGCCGAGTTGTTCCGCGCCCACGTCATCGCCACCGTGAGCGCCGGCCGCATCCGCCCCGTCAGCGGCTAACGTCTCCCGCCGTCGCCGAGTTCGCCGTCTTCGAGTTCGCCGACAGCGGCTACGTCACCGCGGTGATCGCAACCCAGGCGGTGATCGCAACCCAGGCGGTGGCCGTAACCCAGGCGGTGGCCGTAACCCAGGCGGTGACCGTCACCCGCCCGTTCCCGGTAACGATCACTCCCGCCCACCTGACGAGAGGCCTCCTCCGCTAGCCCCCATGCCGTTAACGTCGGCCGCCGCCGTCCGGTACGCCCAGTTTGTCGGCGATGCCGTGGGCCGGGGCGAAGTCCCGGGGGCTTTCCCGTGCGGCCGAGCCTGGGAAAGGCGTTGTGATTTCGACTGGGATTAAGCCGTGTGACTGCCGGTGATAACTGGATCGCGGTGGCCGGGCGGTGATCACGGAATTTTGCTGCACCGCGGAATTCTAGTGCTCGTATAGCGCACTTATTTTCCGCGGTACCACAGAATTCCGTGATCATTCCTTCGGCTTGACTCAGCGCTCACTCGCCGGGAGACCAGCTCGCGAACCCGCCGCTTCCTGCCGGGTACGGCACATTGAGGGTTATTCAGGCGATTCGGTAGAAATTTAGGCTAACCACAGCTGAGATGGTCGTGGCAAAAGTTTTGAGCGGGCGTGAAATTTTGTGACCTCTAGCAAATAACTCGGGAATTACCGAATCTCCGATGTTTTGAATAAGCCATCTTGCGTCGCCTGGCTGTTCCTTTGGGAAATATGCGGAACGTCAAGCGGCCTATGTCAGCGGAACGTCGGCTCGCGGGTGAAGACGGACGCGACCAGCGGCGCGAAGTGCTCCAGCGGCAGCCAGTCGTAGTCCGGGTCGAAGCAATTCTCGTCGTACTTCTCGCAGAACTCGACGGTGGCCTCGTACCAGGGATGGTCGCGGAACTGGTCCCTGGCGTGCTTGTCGCCGCCCATGTGCGGCCCGTAGTAGTACATCTGGAAGAGCGGGTGATGGGAGACGATCCAGCACAGTTCCTCGCTGACGAAGGGACGCAGCACCGCCGCCGCGTAGCTCCCGTGCGAGTACGGCGCCAGGCTGTCGCCGATGTCGTGCACGAGCGCGGCGACCACGTAATCGACCGGCTTGCCGTCGCGCTCCGCCAGGGTGGCGGACTGCAGGCTGTGCTCCAGTCGGCTGACCGCGTATCCCGGCGCCCCGCCCGTCTCCAGTGCCCGCACCGCGTCCGCCACCCGCCGGGGCAACGTGCGCGCGTACTCGGTCTCGCCGGCCTCGATGCGGGCGAACTCCTCGGCGGTGCCATCCTGCATCCGGGTAAACCGGGCTCTGGCCAGTTCGGTCACGCGTGCTCCTTCATCTTCGCCCCGGACCATGTTCCCGGTGGACGGGCCGTTTAGCCATCCATTGCGTGTCTAGAATTTAGTTCTAGAATAAAGCTCGTGCAGTCGCATCCGCCGCGTCCACCTCGCACCAGGGAGTGATAGGCATGGGCATCCTGGACGGCAAGGTCGCCGTCGTGACCGGCGCGAGCCGGGGCATCGGCGCGGAGATCGCCCGCCGGTTCGCGGCGGCCGGAGCCGCCGTGGCGGTCGCGGCGCGCACCGCCGAGCCGGGCTCGCACCAGCTCGAGGGCTCGCTTCATGAGACCGTCGATGACATCCGCGCGGCGGGCGGCACGGCCGTGCCGATTCGGGCCGACCTGTCCGATGCGCAGGAGCGGGAACGGCTGGTCGCCGAGGCCGCCGCCCAGCTCGGCGCGCCGGACATCCTGGTCAGCAACGCCGCCGTCACCTACTTCACCCCGGTGATGAACTTCACCCGCAAGCGCTACGACCTAATGTTCGAGGTGCAGGTCGCCGGGCCGTTCCACCTCGCCCAGCTTGTCGTCCCCGGCATGCGGGACAAGGGCGCGGGCTGGATCTTGAACATCTCCTCCGGCGCCGCCCGGCACCCGGCGCTGCCGCCAAACCAGTTCGCGGGGCGCGGCGGGACCGTCTACGGGATGTGCAAGGCCGCGCTCGAGCGGTTCTCCACCGGCCTGGCCGCCGAGTTGTACCACGACAACATCGCGGTCAACGCGCTGTCCCCGAGCCGCGTGGTGCCCACTCCGGGCACGGTCTTCCACCACCTGACCAGCTACGACAGCGAGAACGCCGAGCCAGCGTCGGTCATGGCGGAGGCGGCGCTCCAGCTGTGCAGCGCCGACCCGAAGACGCGGACCGGGCTGGTCACCTACTCACAGCAGCTGCTCACCGAGCTGGGCGTGGCGATCCCCGGCCCGAGCGCCCGGTGACGGGCGCGCCGCGGGCGGCGCCCGGCGGAGCTACCGGGCGGGCCGACGGGCCGCGCCAGGTCACCGCGCGGGCTACCTGGCTGCTCGCGCCGAACGCCGGCCCGATGACGTTCGACGGCACCAACTCCTGGGTGCTGCGCGAGCCGGGCCGGCGCGGCGCGGTGATCGTCGAGCTTTGGCCGGGAGGTTACGGGTGATTGAGCCGCCCGCCGCGGGTACCCGCGCCCCGGCCGGCCGGGTGCGGCTGGACTGCCACCTGCACACGGTCGCGTCCGGGGACTCGGTGCTGACCGTCGAGCAACTCGCCGAGCGGGCGCGCCACGCCGGCCTCGACGCGGTGTGCGTCACCGACCACAACCTCACCGCGGCCGCCGTCGCGGCGGCGGCCCGCGCCGACCTGGGCGTCCGGGTCATCGTGGGGGAGGAGGTCAGGACGCCGTCCGGCGACGTGATCGGGTTGTTCCTGACCGAGCGGATCCCCTACGTGCTCCCCCTGGCCGAGGTCGTCGCCCGGATCAGGGACCAGGGCGGCCTGGTGTACGTGCCGCACCCGTTCGACCCGGTCCGGTCCAGCATCGGCCGGGTGCTGCCCGCGCTGTGCGCCGAGGGCGGCGTGGACGTCATCGAGGTCTTCAACGCCAAGATCGAGGACCAGGCGCTGAACGAGAAGGCCGCCGCGGTGGCCGCCGAGTTCGGCCTTCCCGCCGCCGTCGGCTCGGACGCCCACGACGCCGACGGCGTCGGCGCGGCCTACCTGGACCTCCCCGACTTCGACGGCCCGGCCAGCTTCCTGGCCGCACTGCCGCGCGCCCGCCTCGCCGGCGAACACCGCCCCCACGCCCCCCGCTACCCCCGCCCCCGGTGACGGCTACCCGCTCCTGGTGACGGCTACCCGCCCCCGGTGACGGCTTCCCGCTCCTGGTGACGG
>DAHWEX010000625.1 GCA_027326205.1 Actinomycetota bacterium | reverse complement strand
CCCGCTGGCCGAGAGCGTGGGCGCGCTGGCGGACCTGCGGCGGGAAGGCAAGATCGCGGCCCTCGGACTGTCCAACGTGACCCTCGCCCAACTCGACGAGGCGGCCGCGATCGCCCCGGTCGCGGCCGTGCAGAACCGGCTCTCCTACGCTCATCCCGGTGACCTGCCTACCGCGCTGGCCTGCGCCCGGCGCGGCATCGCCTACCTGGCCTACTCGCCGCTCACCGCGCCGTCCGGCCCGCCGCTGCGGACCGCGCTTGCCGTCGCCGGGCGGCACGAGGCGTCCGTGCAGCGCGTCCTGCTGGCCTGGCTGCGCGCGCAGTCGCCTGACATCGTGCCCCTCGTCGGCGCCAGCAGGCCCGCATCGATCCGCGACTCGGCGAACCCGCTGCGCCTCACCGCCGCCGACCTCGCCGAACTGGGCTCGCCCGGTCAGTCCCGGTAGCCGGGGCCCCTGGGCCGGCCGCCGTTACCGCGGGCCGTTTTCCAGCAGGTCCCGGATCGCGGGCAGGACGGCTTCCACCGGCTGGCTGGTCCGGAACGCGAGCACCGTGGTGCCGTCGGCGCCCGGGCTGGCCATGCGGGGCGTGAACAGCCCGATGACCCGGCGCAGGGCCGCGTCCACTTCCCCGACCGGGTCGGCGGCGTCGCCGCGCAGCCAGCGGCGCAGGACGTGGTTGTGCGCCGCGACCACGGCGGCGGCCATCAACTCGGCCCGCAGCGCGGCCGGCTCGCCCGGGTCGGACGGGGCCGCGTCGGCCATCCAGCCCGCGATGAACTCGCGGAACAGCCGCTGGTAGCGGGCGACGCTGACGATCTCGCGGTCGCGCAGCGCCGGGACGCCGCTGGTGAGCTTGTACCGGCGGCGGGCCAGGTCGCCCTCCCCGACGTAGTGCAGCAGGACCAGGCGGACCGCGTCGGACACCGCCGCCAGGGCGGTGCCCTGGCTGGAGGTGCGCAGCCGCTCGCCGACCTGCTCGAGCAGCCGGTCGTGATCCGGGAAGATGACGTCTTCCTTGGACCGGTAGTGCCGGAAGAAGGTGGTGCGCCCCAGGCCGGCCCGCTCGGTGATGTCGTCGACGGTGGTCTGCTCGTAGCCGTGCTCGTCGAACAGGGCGAACGCGGCGTTGGCGAGCCGTTCCCGCGCCGATGGCTTACTCATGTCCGCCATCCTCCCCAATCTCACGTGCCGCCGCCGCTTGCCGGGCAGACTGGAACTAAGTACCATCCAAATGGTATTGGATCCCATAGTGAGGTGACGACGCTGAACATTGTCGTCTGCGTTAAGCAGGTGCCCGACACCGCGGTTGAGCGGACGCTCACGCCGGAGGGCACGTTGGACCGGGAGTCGCCCGACGGGCTGATCAACGAGCTCGACGAGTACGCGATCGAGGAGGGCCTGAAGATCGCTGAGGCGCACGGCGGCGAGGTGACGATCCTCTCGATGGGCCCGGCGAAGGCGGCGGATTCGGTCCGCAAGGCGCTGTCGATGGGCGCGGACAAGGCCGTGCACGTGCTGGACGACGGGCTGGCCGGCTCCGACGCGCTTGCGACGTCGGCGGCGCTGGCCGCCGCGCTCACCCGGGTGGGATTCGACCTGGTGATCCTGGGGTCGGAGTCGACGGACGCGCGGACCGGCGTGGTCCCGGCGATGCTGGCCGAGCGCCTCGGGGTGCCGCAGCTCACGCTGGCGGCCACGGTGGAGGTTAGCGGCGCCGGCGTGACGATTCACCGGCTGACCGAGGACGGGTACGCGGTGGTGACCGGGTCGCTGCCGGCGGTGGTGTCGGTGGTGGAGAAGATCAACGAGCCGCGGTATCCCACGTTCAAGGGCATCATGGCGGCGAAGAAGAAGCCGGTGCGGACCCTCACCCTGGCCGACCTCGCGGTTGACACGGGCGCGGTGGGGCTTGCCGGTGCCGCGACGGGTATCGCCGACTGGGCGGCGCGGCCGCCGCGCACGGCCGGGGTGGTCGTGAAGGACGAAGGGGACGGCGGCAGTCAGGTGGCCGGGTTCCTCGCCGAGCGCAAGTTCATCTAGGAGGACTGGGTTTTCATGGCTGAGGTACTGGTCCTCGCGGAGCACACCGCCGACGGCGAGGTCAAGAAGGTCACCCTGGAACTGCTCGCCGCCGCCCGCCGGCTCGGGACGCCGTCGGCGGTCTGGACGGGGCCGGGGTCCGAGGCCGGGGTTGCCCGGCTGGCGGAGCACGGTGCGGAGAAGGTATACGTCGCGGACTCCCCCGACTTCGCCGCCTACGTGGCCGCGCCCGCGGCTGAGCTGCTCGCCTCCCTGGTCGCGTCCCTCTCCCCGGCCGCCGTCCTGATCGCCGGGACGACCGAGGGCAAGGAGATCGCCGGCCGGCTCGCGGTCAAGACCGGCTCGGGCGTGCTGACCGACGCGGTCGACGTCGTCGCCGGCGCGGACGGCGCGCCGGTGGCCGCGCAGCCGAACTTCGGCGGCTCGATCACGGTGCACTCCACCGTCCGGGCCGGCACGCCGATCATCGCGCTGCGGCCCAACGCGGTCGCCCCCGAGCCCGTGGCCGGCGCCGCCGTCCTTGAGCCCGTGGCCTTCGCGGCGTCGCCCGCGGCGAAGGCCACGACCATCGTCGAGCGCTTCGCCGCCGAGCGCGGGGAACGTCCGGACCTGACCGAGGCGCAGATCGTGGTCTCGGGCGGGCGCGGCACCGGGTCCGCGGACGGCTTCAAGGTCATCGAGCGGCTCGCCGACTCCCTCGGCGCGGCCGTCGGGGCGTCGCGGGCGGTGGTGGACGCGGGCTGGTACCCGCACCAGTTCCAGGTCGGGCAGACCGGCAAGACCGTCTCCCCCCAGCTCTACCTGGCCGTCGGCATCTCCGGCGCGATCCAGCACCGGGCCGGCATGCAGACGTCGAAGACCATCGTCGCGATCAACAAGGACCCCGAGGCCCCCATCTTCGAGGTCGCCGACTACGGCGTGGTGGGCGACCTGTTCGCCGTCGTCCCCCAACTCCTGGACGAGATCGGCAAGCGGAAGGGCTAGCCGCAAGGCCGGCAACTGGCCGGGCCTCGGCGGCCACCGGGCGCGTCTTACGCCTGCGATTCCGCCGATGTCCGGTCTGCCCCAGGACGCGACCGCGAAGACTTAGAGTCTTATCCTGGTGCGCCAAGCCGTTCGGGATGGCGCTGTGGCCCCCTGCGCCAGCGCCCCCTTGGCGCCGTGGCCCCCGGCACTAAAGGGCACTTGGTGTTGCGCGCCACAACTCCGTGCTTTCCCGGTGCGGGCCGGCACCACGGACAGCCCGCCGCCGACGGTGCCGCACCCTGCGGGCGGCCTCAGTCGCTCACCCGGGCCAGACGCGCGCATCAGCCGTCCTTCTCGGCTTTTCCTTACGGCCCGCACCACCGAACGGGAGAGCTTCCCTTCCGAGACCGCCCGCAGTTGACCGGTGAACGGATACGACCAGCCCGCCGCCCGCACCTTTCACCGGCCTCGGTGCCGATCAGGCGCAGCTCACACCGCTAACCCGGATGCGACTTGCGGCACCATCCGGTAAACGCGGATCCGGTCTCTGCGGCAACGGGGAAGGCGAACAGCGCGGCCTCATGGTATTGATCCGTCAGGCTCCGCGCGGGAGGCCCC
>DAHWEX010000619.1 GCA_027326205.1 Actinomycetota bacterium | reverse complement strand
AGATGCCGCGCACGCCGCCGAACCACGGCACCGCATAGACCTGCCCGCTGACCGTGTCGTTGGCCAGGTTGCCTGCGATGATGTCCGAGCCGCTCGGCCACGCCTTGACGCTGCTGGTGATGTTGGCCAGCGCGCCCTGTGTCGCGATGCCGGGGGTGTCGGTATTCCCAAGCTCTGTGATGTCAGGGCCGCCCTTGCCGCTGGTCAGGGCGTTCGTCCAGTCCGTGGTGCGGTTGCCCCACGGGATCCAGTCGACCTTGACCTGGGTCTTGGCGTATTGCGGGAACTCCTTGTGGAACTCCGCCACGACGCCGTTCATCCAGGTGACCTGGGAGGGGACGGAACCGCCCATGCGCCAGACGGTGAGCGTCGCCGGAGCCGACGACGTCCCGGTCGTTGAACCGCCGCTTGCCGAACCGGTGGCCGGGCTGCTTGAACTGGAGCTGCAGCCGGCGATGGCCAGCGCCGCCGCCGCGGCGCCCGCGACCGCGCCGAGCGCGGCCGATCTCTTCCTGAGTCCCATTGCTGGCACTCCTTCTGTTCTGCGAGGGGGTGAACTTTTGGGTTCGTGTGGTCAGTGACCCTTGGCACAGAAACTAACTGGAAACTTTCCTATAAGATAGACCTGTTGCCAGAACTTAACAAAGGCCGCCTGGTTCGTGGCCGGCCGTCATCCGCGCGACCACTGGAGGATTGCAGCGATGGGGAAACCGTCCAACGAGGCGGCGGACGGGGTTCCTTCCTCCGGCGACCAGGCCGCACCGCCGCCGTGTCGCCGGGGCGGCGCGGGAATTACCCTGGTGTCTTTCGGGGATTTCAGTCCCCGTGCCTCTCGCCAGCTGGAGCGTGCGTGATGACCCCTCATGTCGGCGAGGGCAGGACCGATGGAACGACGGGCCGGCCGGGTGTGTCCCGGCAGAAGCCGGGCACGCCCAGCCTGCTGCGCGAGGTGAACGACCGGGCCGCCCTCGGGCTGCTGCTCGGCGAGGGTCCGCTCACCCGGGCCCAGCTGTCGGAGCGCACCGGATTGTCCAAGGTCACCGCCTCCCAGGTGCTCGCCAGGCTCGAGGAACGCGGCCTGGTGATGATCGCCGGCGAGCAGGCGGGCGGGCGCGGACCCAACGCCGCGCTGTACTCCGTCGTCCGCTCAAGCGCCTATGTCGCCGGACTATACGTGGAGTTTGACCAGGTTAGCGTCGCTGTGGCGGACGTGACCGGGCAGCGGGTGGCGCACATCAGCGCGGATCCCAACGGCGTGGACGACCCGGTGGGACTGGTCCGCGACGCGGTCGCGGCGGCCTGCGAGAGCGCCGGGATCGGCCTGGAGAACCTGACCTCGGTGGTGATCGGCAGCCCCGGCGTGCTCGACCCGCGCACCGGCGCGCCGCGCATCGCGGTGAACCTGCCGACCTGGCACGAGGGCGTGCCCGAGGCGCTGCGCGAGGTGCTGCGCACGCCGGTGGTGATCGAGAACGACGTGAACCTCGCCGCGATGGCCGAGCACGCCGACGGGGCGGCGGCCGGGTTCGACGACTTCGCCTTCGTCTGGCTCGGCACCGGGCTCGGCCTGGCCGCGGTCATCAACGGCCAGGTGCGCCGGGGCGTCGGCGGGGCGGCGGGCGAGATCGGCTGGATGCCCGTGTACGGCGCGCCGCTCCCGGCGGGCAACGAGCACCCGAGCAAGGCCGGCCTGCAGGCCCTGGCCGGCGGCTTCGCGGTGCAGGCACTCGGGGCCGAGTTCGGCTTCGCCGGCGCCACGCCGGCCGACGTGATCGCCGCCGCCCTGGCCGACGCCGAGGGTTCCGTCCCGTCCCCGCCGGCGCCGGGGTCCACGGGCGCGGCGTTCTTCGACGAACTGGCGCACCGGGTCTCGATCGGCGTCGCGGCGGTCTGCGTGGTCCTCGACCCGGGGCTCGTCGTCCTCGGCGGCCCGGTCGGCCGGGCGGGCGGTGCGGAACTCGCGGCCCGCGTGGCCGCCGAGGTGCCGCGGATCTGCCTGGCCCGCCCCACGGTCGTCCCCACGACCGTCACCGGCGAGCCGGTCCTGGCCGGCGCGATGCAGGCGGCGCTCGCCCAGGCCCGCGCCGGCCTGCTCACCTCGCTGGCCTGACCGGTGCCAGCTGACACCTCGGCCGGCCTCGCCTGAGGGGGCGGACCATGATGGTGGATCGTTAGGAGGCCCCCGCTGCTCCCAACGATCCACCATCATGCGAAGACCCGCGCGGCGCCCGTGGCTCAACGCGTGGGCCGACCGGCAACGCGAGGCGGGCCGGCAACGCGAGGCCGGCCGGCGAGGCTAGGAGGTGCGGACGTAAGCCGCAGGTCAACGCGGCCTCAAAGATAGGCCGCCGTCGCAAAGATAGAACGCCGCAAAGATAGATTGTCGGACCTAGACCGTAGGCTGAAGATCGATTGTCGGACCTAAACCGTAGGCTGGCGTGGCCCCCGGGTGGGTGGGGACTGGCAGTTAGCTGACCGGTTTGGGGTTTCTGGTCCGGGATGCCAGGAGGATGTGCCGGTGACAGTGTCAGGTCCCGCCGTCGTGGCGGCCGAGCACGTGGTTACGCCCGACGGCGTGCTGAGCCCGGGGTGGCTCCGGCTGGAGGGCGGCCGGATCGCGGCGCTGGGGGAGGGGGCGCCGCCGGAGGCCGCGGACCGCCGGGGACCCGCATACCAGGGGCACTGGGCGCTGCCGGGGTTCATCGACATGCACGTGCACGGGGGCGGCGGCGGGTCCTTCACCGAGGGCGACCAGGCCGGCGCGCGGCGCGCGGCCGCGTTCCACCGCGCGCACGGGACCACCAGGATGCTCGCCAGCCTGGTGACCGCGCCGGCCGGCGCGCTCGAGCGCCGCACGGCGATGCTCGCGGACCTCGCCGACGAGGGCGTCATCGACGGTATTCACCTGGAGGGGCCGTTCCTGTCCGCGGTCCGCTGCGGCGCCCAGGATCCACGCCACCTCATCGCCCCCGACGTGGCGCTCTTCGGCCGGCTGCGCGCCGCCGCGCGCGGCTGGCTGCGGATGATCACGATCGCCCCCGAACTTCCCGGTGCCCTGGACGTGATCCGCGCCGCGGCCGCGTCCGGGGTCATCGCCGCGGCCGGGCACACCGACGCCTCGGCCGAGGTCACCGCCGAGGCGGTCGCAGCGGGCGTCAGCCACGCCACGCACCTGTTCAACGGCATGCGCCCGCTCGGCCACCGCGAACCGGGCCCGGCGGGCGCGCTCCTCGACCGCCAGGTCAGCTGCGAGGTGGTGGCCGACGGCACGCACCTGCACGACGTCACGATCCGGCTGGTTGCCCGGGCCGCGGGCCCGGGCAACCTGGTGCTCATCACCGACGCGATGGCCGCCGCTGGCATGTCCGACGGCACCTACCGCCTTGGCGACCTGGCGGTCACGGTCGCCGCGGGCGTCGCCCGCCTCGCCGGCACCGGCGCGATCGCCGGCTCCACGGCCACCATGGACCAGGTGGCCAGGCACGCGGTCACCAGCGTCGGCCTGCCGGCACCGGACGCGGCCGCCGCCGCGAGCACCACCCCGGCCCGCCGCCTGGGCCTGGCGGCGCAGACGGGGGCCCTGGCCTCCGGCCTGTCCGCCGACGTCGTCCTGCTGGACGAGGACTTCCGCCTGACCACGGTCATCGCCCGGGGCGCTGTAGTCCCCGCCTGACCCAACAGGTCTCGCCCCGCCGCCTCTGTCCCGCCGCCTCTGTCCCGCCGGCCTAGCCGCGCCCGCCCTGTCTCGCAACGCCCGAGGGACCGCCTCGGTCTTGGCCCACGGTGCTCAAGGACCGGACTGCCAGGCGCCCGCTCCGCCCCGCTCCCGTCTCGTTCGCTCCCGTCTCGTCCCGTCCGTCCTGCCTGCCTGCCTGCCTGCCGGATATATCGCCCGACAGGCGACTTGTCGTCTGCGCTGCCGGGTGGCCGGTGATGGCCCGGCTGAGCGCTGTGGCCCTCAGCGCTGACCGTCCTTTGGCGCTGTGTGCCGCAGCGCTATGGCGCGGCGGAACTGGCGGGCCTGAGCCGGGCGGATATTTCCCGTTTATTCGGGCGCATGCCATCGGCCGGCGCGGGCGGGCATGAACGTGCCCTCGCCGCGGATCTGTTTCGGCTAGGGCACGTTCATCCCGGGGAACGGAGTCTGGGACCAGGAGTAGGGGACGGGGAGATAGGAGACGGGAGCGGAGGATCAGGCGGCCGGGCCGGTGGCCAGGGTGATGGTCGCGCTGTGGGACTGGCCCGTGGCGTCGGTCCAGGCGATGCTGACCTTGTCGCCCGGGTGGTAGCCGATGAGGATGTTCTGGATGTCCGTGCCCGAGGTGACCGGCTTCCCGGCGACGGAGGTGATCAGGTCGTTGGCGGTCAGGCCGGCCGCGGCGGCCGGGGTGCCGGACGCGGTTCCGGTGATCAGCACGCCCTGCTCACCGCTCGGCTGAGTGCTCGCGATGCCCACGCCGAGGAACGCCGTCGCGCCGATGTGCACCGTCGACGACGCCTGGCCGGACTCGATCTCCTTGGCGATCGACAGGGCGGTGTTGATCGGGATCGCGAAGCCCTCGGTCGTTGACCCGCTGCCCGAGCTGGACGACCCCGTCGAGCCCTGCGAGCCGTAGCCGCCGTATGCGCCGCCGTAGCCGCCGCCGTACCCGCCGAACTGGTAGTTCGTCGAGGCCGCGGTGTCGATCCCGACGATCGCCCCGTTCGAGTTCACCAGCGGGCCGCCCGAGTCACCCGACTGGATGTCCGCATTGGTCTGGATCAGCCCGGAGAGCTGCTCGGAGGACCCGGAGGACTGATCCGAGGCGGTGATCGACTGGTTCAGTGCGGTGACCGAGCCGCTGGCGACCGACGGGGTGCCGCCGACGCCCCCGGCGTTGCCCAGGCCCACCACGCTGTCGCCGACGGCGACCGTGGAGGAGTTCCCGATCGTGGCGGTGGCCAGCCCGGACGCGCCGGACAACTGCAGCACCGCGATGTCCTTCGACTCGTCATAGCCGACCACGGTGGCCTTGTAGGTCTTGCCGTTGCCGATGTCGGTGACGCTGATCGAGGTCGCGCCGTTGATCACGTGGTTGTTGGTGAGGATCTCGCCGTTCGCGGTCAGCACGATGCCGGTGCCGAGCGACTCGGCCCCCTGGTACCCCAGGGTGGACTTCACGTCCACCAGGCCGGGGTCCACCTTGCTGGCGATCTGTGACGTCGACAGCACTTCCTTCGAGGTCGACGACGCCGAACCAGAGGACGACCCGTGCGACAGCCCGATGGCCGCGCCGGCCCCCACGCCCGCGGCGACGATGGCCGTCGCGGTAAGTCCGAGCATCGTCCGGCTCCGGTGCCGACGCGGCGGCTCCGGCGCCGGGTAGTACTGTCCGTACGGGTACTGTGCAAATGGCTCGCTCATCTGTCCTGCCACCCCGAATCGTGTCGCGGCCTCGCTTCTAGCTACACAAGAAGAATGCGCCGCAAACCTTGGCGGACTCCGAAGAGACGGTCAGCCGCATCTAGTAGTTGCCTGAATTTCTCCTGAGTGGGCCTCGGCCCTCCGGCCCGGCCGCGTCGGCTAACTGCCAGGTGGAGTCTTCCGCTCCGGCTCCCGAGCCCAGCATGCCACGCCGTCGATGAACGTAACCGCCGGCGCGGCTGAGCGTCCCCTCTGCGCCCGCGGAAAGCTCTGTGCCCGCCATCAAGGACTCCCGCGGGACCGGAGCCGCGGCTACTTCACCGCGGCGGGCTTCGTTATCCCGTCCGGGTTGAAGTAGCCGCGTGGCGAGGTCAGCCCGGTCGGCGCGCCCATGTTGCCGAACATGACCAGCAGGTACAGCCCGGCCGCGATGATCGCCGGCCAGGCCCAGCTTTAGAGTTTTATCGTCAAGGCTCTTTCCGGCGCATTTCAGATCGAGGTTGCACTCACCCCCGGTCCACTCCGTAGAGTAAGCCCCAGCGAACGCGTTGCTCCGTTCCGCCGTCAGCGGCGGGCCCCGGGTGCCGGCGTGTTCGGAACGCGTGCGTGGCGGCTCGCACCAAAGGTCCCCATCCCCCTGAGGAGTAAGCGTGAGTGCAGAACCCGCCTCGGCCAGCCCGGCCGGGGACGCCGCCAGGGCCGAGGAAGATTTCCGGCGCCTCGCCGCGAGCTACCTTGACGACCTGGCCCGCCGCCACCCCGACGTCGCGACCGAACTGGGCGACCACCGCTACGACGACCAGTTGCCCGACCGCTCGGCGGACGCGGTGCTCGACGAGCGCCGCTCCCTGGACGCGTTCGAGGCCCGGCTGGCCGCGGTCGACGCCGCGGGCCTCGCCCCCGAACTGCGCGTCGACGCGGCCATGCTGGGCAACGACGTGGCCCGCCGCGTGTTCGAGCTCACCGAACTGCGCGAGCACGCATGGAATCCGCTGCTCGCCAACCCCGGGCAGGCGATCTACCTGCTGCTCGCCCGGGACTACGCGCCGCTGCCCGAACGGCTTCGCGCGCTCGCGGGACGGCTGGCAGCGGTGCCCGACTCCCTGGCCGCCGCCCGCGCCGCGCTCGGGCAGATGCCGAAGGCGCACCTGGAGACGGCGGTCGGCCAGTTCGCCGGCACGATCGCCCTGGTGACCGAAGAGGTCAACGCCGCCCTCCGCCAGGCGGCGAGCGGCGGCGCGGTCATCACCGGCGTCGGCGCCGCGGCCACCGCCGCGGTGATCGCCGAGGTCGAGGACGCGCGGCCCGCCGCGCTCGCGGCCCTCGCCGCGCACAAGGAGTGGCTGTCGGCCAGGCTCGAAGCCGACGACCCGGCCAGCGGGGGCGACGGCTTCAAGGATCCGCGTCTCGGCGTCGGCCTGTTCTCCCGCAAGCTGTCGCTCACCCTGTCCGCCGCCGCCGACGCCGACGCGATCCTGCTGCGCGCCGAGAACGACCTGGAACGGATCACCGCGGAGATCACCGAGGTGGCCGCCGCGCTCGGCGGCACGCCGCGCGAGGTGCTCGGTCGCCTGGGCGCCGCCGCTCCTGACGAGGCGACGATCCTGTCCTTCTGCGCCGCCGCGCTCGAGGCGCAGACGGCCTTCGTTCGAGACCACGACCTGGTCACGCTGTACGACGACCCGGTTGAAATCATCGACATGCCGGAGATCAACCGGGGGATCGCGGTCGCCTACTGCGACCCGCCGGGGCCGCTTGAGCGGGTCCCCGGCGCGACGTTCATCGCCGTCTCGCCCACGCCGAAGGACTGGACGGCCGAGCGGGTCGCCTCGTTCTACCGCGAGTACAACCGGCACATGGTGCACAACCTGATGGTGCACGAGGCCATGCCGGGCCACTACCTGCAACTGCAGCACTCGCGCCGCTTCACCGGGGCGACCGGGCTGCGCGCGGCGCTGTGGTCGGGGCCGTTCGTCGAGGGCTGGGCGGTCTACGCCGAGGAGCTGATGGCCGACCACGCGTACCCGGGGGAGTCCGACCCGGCCGCGGTGCGGATGCAGCAGCTCAAGATGCAGCTGCGCATGGTGATCAACGCCATCCTCGACGCCCGCGTGCACTCGCGGGGGATGACCGAGGACGACGCGATGACGCTGATGACCGCGCGCGGCTTCCAGGAGGACGGCGAGGCGTCGGGCAAGTGGCGGCGGGCGCAGCTTACCTCCGCGCAGCTGTCGACCTACTACGTCGGCTACACGGAGGTGGCGGACCTGGCCGCCGACCTGCGAGGGCGCGGGCTGTCCGAGCGCGCCGCCCACGACGCCATGCTCGCGCACGGTTCCCCGCCGGTCCGCCTGCTGCGCCAGCTTCTGTTACGCCCCTGGCAGGCGCAGGAGCGCGGACGCGTTGCCGCCGGCCACCTTCGCGAGGTCGGCGGGGGCCAGCGGCAGCGCGTCAAGGAGCTCGCGGCCCCGCTGGTTGGCGCCGAACGGGTAGTCCACCGAGAAGAGCACCCGGTCCACGCCGAACACCGACAGCGCGCACAGCACGGGCGGCAGGCTGAACATGCCGCTCGTGGTCACCCACACGTGCCGCCGGAGATAGCCGGACATGGTGTCGCCGAGCCCGGTCACCGACGGCGGCATCGTGTCATCGACCCGGTCGAGCATGAACGGGATCATCTCCCCGCAGTGCCCGATGATCAGCCGCAGCCCCGGGTGCCGGGCGAGGGTGCCGGAGGCGGCCAGCCGCAGCGCGTGCAGCCCCGCCTCCGCGTGCCACCCCCAGGCGTTGGTGGCGAGCGCCCCGGCCACGGGCGCGGCGAGCCCGTCGAACAGGGCGGCGCGGACGGCCGCGGGCTGCTGCGCGGGATGCAGGTACAGCGGCACGTCGAGCGACTCGAAACGCGACAGCAGCACGTCGAAGACGCGGTCGTCGAGGAAGCGGCCGTTCGTCCCGAGCGTGCTGTTCACCATTCCGCCGACGAAGCCGAGTGACAGCACGCACCGCGACAGTTCCTCCGCCGCCTCGGCGGGCGACCCGGTGGGCAGCGTGGCGAACCCGGCCAGTCGGCCGCCGGAGGCGGAGACCATCGCGGCCAGGTAGTCGTTGGCTCGCCGCGCGGCCTGTACCCCGGCGTCTCCGGGCAACTGCTGTGCCGCCGGCTGCACATGCGACAGCACCTGCACGTCGATCCCCGCGGCGTCCATGTCCGCGAGCCGGGCGGCCCCCACGTCGCGCAGCCGCGCGTCAAGCTCCGGCCCTCCGGCGCGGGCGAGCATCCCCGTCCCCGGGGGCGCCGCGAGTTCGGGTGTCCAGAAGTGCTCCTCAAGAGCGATCGTCCGCATGGCACCTATTCTGCCGGCAGGCGAAACCGGGGCAGCGGCGAGGGCAGCAGCAGCAGGGAGCCGAACACCCCGCCGGCCACGGCGATCCATAGCGTCGGCCGCAGTCCGAGCGCGGTGCCCAGCAGGCCGCCGAGGAGCGCGCCGGCCGGCCGGGTCCCGTAGTTGATCGCCTGGTAGGCCCCGGAGACCCGCGACCGCAGCCGGTCGGGGATCACCACGCCGGAGATCGCGGCGATGCTGATGTCGAGCACCATGACCCCGAATCCGCTCGCGAAACAGGAGGTGAACAGCATCAGCAGCATGACGATCCGGTGGGCGGGCATGGCGAGCGGCACCAACGCGAGCGGCACGGTGAACACGAAGCAGCCGGCGACGTAGACCAGCCCGGCGCCGAGCCGCAGGGTCAGCCACTTGCACAGCACCGAGCCGAGGATGCCGCCGATCGCCCCGGCCCCGATGACCACGCCGAGCAGCCCGGCGCTGACCCCGAGGCTGCGCACGGCGTAGAGCATGAACAGCGCCTCGAACATCAGGTTGAAGAAGTTGATCACCGCGACACCGGTCAGCGACGCACGGACGATCGGGGACTTGGCGATGAACCGCAGCCCGACGGTGAGCCCGTCCTCCTCGTCGGCGGCCGGCGGTTCCACCGGCCGGATCGACCCGAGCTGGAGGGCGGAGCCGAGAAAGGACAGCGCGTCGAGCACCACCGCGTACGGCCCGCTCAGCGCCTGAACGAGCAGCCCGCCGACCGACGGGCCGCCGAGGAACGACAGGGCCCTGCTGGTATAGATCAGGGACTGCCCGTCCACGTACTCCTGCGGTTCCACGATCGACACGAACAGCGTGCCGTCCGACACGGTGAACAGCACCGAGAGCGCCCCGGCGACGAACGCGACCACGCACATCTGGGCGAGCGTCAGCACGTGGAAGGCGTAACAGAGCGGTATGGTCGCCAGCGCGCCCGCGCGGCCGAGGTCGGCGAGGATCATCGCCTTGCGCCGCTTGCCCCGCCGGTCCAGCCAGGCCCCGGCGTGCAGCCCGAACAGCAGGCTCGGCAGCCACTCGAGTGCCGTCAGGTAACCCATCTCGTACGGCTTGGCGTGGAGCACGCGGACCGCGGTGAGCGGTACCGCGACCGAAGAGACCTGATCGCCGAACATCGACACGGTCGATGCCCCCCAGTACCGCCGGAATACCCGGTCCCGCAGCAACGGGGGCACCAGGCCGCGGCTCTCCGCCACTGCTTTCATCGCCATCAAAGCGTAAGTGTTGAACCGGGACAATGCACGCGTTAAGGCGCATCTCTCCCGGCAGAAGGCGCCTCTTCATGGCCTTTAGCAAAAAAATAACTATGTCGCACGACGAGTCACTGACCGAGGCCCTGCACGATGCCCGGCAACGGTCATCCCGGCTTACTCCGGGACCGGCTCGGCGGCCTGCGCCTCCCCCGCCTGCGCGGCGAGCCAGGACGGCACCGGGGCGGCTGGCCACTCCCGGGGTTCGACGAGCGCCTCGCGCGCGGCCGTGAACAGCAGGTACGGGATGAGATCGACCGAGCGGCGCAGCACCCAGCGGGTGCCCTTCGTCGCCATCCACATCATGTCGTCGCGCCGGGTGGGCACCGGGCTGGTCGGTGCGCTGCCCGGCCGATCGGACACGGAGATCCCGGCCGCGGCGAGCAGGTCCCAGAGACGGCCGGCGATCAGCCGGTGCCCGCGCTCGCTGGGGTGCAGCCGGTCCACTGACCAGTTCCGCCGGTCGTAGGTCTCCGGGTCGGTCGACGCGTCCCAGTGCACGGTGCCGTAGTGCGCCGCGACCCGGTCAAGCTCGCCGTTGACCGCCCGCATCCGGCGCGACAGCGGCCGCGCGAGGCCCGGCGGCAGCCCGAACATCTGCGCCGGGTCCGGCAGCCGCATCGTGATGACGGTCGCCCCCTGGGCGGTGAGGGCGGCGACCGTCCGCGCGATGGCCTGGCCGCTGCGCACGGGGTCGAACCCGGCG
>DAHWEX010000614.1 GCA_027326205.1 Actinomycetota bacterium | reverse complement strand
ATGGCCTTGTCCACGTGCCCGTCCTCGAAGACGTCCTTCATCAGGTCGTCCTTCGAGTAGCTCTGGAAGTGCTCGATCGTCCAGTGCGTCTCGGGCGGCCCGAGGCCCTGATAGGCGTGGAAGCACTCGATCCAGCCCTTGGCGTAGTGCTCAGCGCCCTTCACCCAATTCGCGGGTGCCGCGTTCCAGTAGTGCATGTGCGAGTCGACGATGAAATACTTCTCGCCATCCTTCTCGTACAAGGCTCACTGCCTCCTAACAGGGGTTTTCCCGATCTTTGTGTTACGGCTTGCGCGGTGTTGCGGTTTGCGCGGTGTTACGGTTTTGCGCGCCGGCCCCGCGGCCGGGGCCTATGGGGTGTGCCCGCGCGGTCCGCGGGGCCGGCGGTTTCCCGGCTGGCTGCTAGCCCCGGGCCGTCAGGTCGAAGCCGATGAACTCGGCCGCGTCCTCCGGGTTGGCGAACATGATCGTCCGGTCGTCCTCGTGGATCATCCGGCCGTAGTGCGTGGACATGTTCTCCTCGAACTCGGCCGCGTCGAAGAAGCCGGGCTCCTCGCCGAGCGCCTCGGAGATCTCGTCGTAGACGAAGTCCATCCGGCCGGTCGCGTCAACCCGGATCATCGACGGCAGGTACCGCACGGTCACGTTCGGCTTGGCCGCCATGACCTGCGCGACGACCGCCCCGATCTGGTTGTTCATCAGCGTGACGCCGCACTGGTTGGAGGCGGTGTTGTCTGACTTGAACGGAGATTCCGCGGTCTTGAACCTGGGCGTGGTCACTGGCTGAGCTCCTTCGGCACGTCGAGGTGCAGGCTGTTCAGGATGCCGGCGAACCGGCTCTTGGCGGCGTCGAGGCTGTCTTCGAAGCGCGGCGGCTTGGCATCGGTCTGCGACCACAGCGGCTGCAGCTTGCGGCCGGCGTCGATGGCCGTCGGCACGTGCTTGGCCAGCCAGCCGTTGATGACGGACTTGTTGTGGTCGGCGAACTCCTTGTCGGTGGTGAGCAGGCCGAACATCGCCGTGGTGTAGCGCAGGTCCCGCTCGGCGAAGTCGTACTCGGCCACGCCGACGACCGTCGGGGTGACGAAGTCGCCGTTGCGCGGCGCGATCTGCTGCACCAGGTGGCTGCGGAAGAGCTCGCCGACCAGCGGCTCGAACACCACGTTGCCCGCGAAGATCGCCTCGGCCCAGTCCCAGATGGAGGTGAGCTGCTCGGCCGCCGCGCGCACGCCCTGCCAGGCCGGGTCGGAGTTCCAGGTCTCCAGGTGCGCCGAGCCGTCGAAGCCCGGGACCTCCTCGGTCAGGGTCAGGTTGTAGAGCGCGAGGTCCTGGGCGGCCCGGATGCGGTGCATCGAGTTGACCGAGATCGCGTTGTTGTGCATGTTCGTGGGGGCCCGGCGCTGCGCGTTGGCGTACAGGTAGAGGCCCAGGCCGTGGTCGACGTGCATCCACGCGCCGACGTTGCGGGCGACGAAGTTCACCCAGTTCGGGTTCCACTGCTCGAACGCCTTGGCCTGCCTGGCGTTCTCCACGTTCTGGTTGACCTGCCGCACGACGTTGGAGTTGTAGCGGTAGAAGGTGAGCTCCCACTCCTCGTTCGGGTCGCGGAACTCGTGCCACCCGTGGGCCGGCCACTCGTAGCCCTTCCCGCCGGAGCCGGGGAACCGCTCGGGCTCGGGCCGGTCGGAGCCCCACGCCTTGAGTGCCGTCCAGTCCAGCGGGTAGCCGCCCCGGCCGTCCGCGAACCCGTACAGCCAGCCCTGGGCCAGGTAGTGCCGCGGGTCGGGCTGGACCTCGACGGTCACGTCCTCGTAGTGCGTCTGCTTGCGCTTGGCCGGCTTGAAGTAGTTGTAGGAGCGGGCGTTCGAGTCCGGGAATACCTTGGCGCCCGCTTCGGCGTCGGTGAACTCAGGCTTCGGTACGGAGCGTTCCTGCGTCTCAGTCATCGAGTTCTCCCTTGTTGATGTCTGAAGTGAGAGGCTCTTGCGGTTGGCGGACAAAAATGGAGAACTCGCTAAGGCTCTCCCGTAGTGGTGAACTTGTCGTAGTAGACCCGCTTGCCCTCGACGCCGAGCGTCTCCAGCAGCGGGAGCGCGGCCTCCACCATGGGCGGCGGGCCGCAGACGTAGGCGTGCGCCCCGGCCACGTCCCCCTTCAGGCGCTTGACCACGTCGGTGATCAGGCCGTTTTCGCCGTCCCAGTCCTCATGCGAGAGGGCCGGGATATAGGTGAAGTTCGGCAGCTTTTCCGCGATCGCGGCCAGCTCGCCGGTGAAGCAGAGGTCGCGCCTGGTCCTGGCGCCGTAGAAGAAGGTGGCCTTGCGGTGGATGCCGCGGTCGGCCATAGAGCGGAGCAGGGACAGGATCGGGGCCATCCCCGCTCCGCCGCCCACGAAGACCAGCTCCGCGTCGGATTCACGCAAGGTGAAGACGCCGAACGGGCCGGTCAGCTCCAGGCGGTCGCCGACCTGGAGCCTGGAGTCGAGGAACTGGGAGAACAGCCCGTCCGGGTACACCTTGATGACGAACTCAAGCAGCCCGTCCCTGCTTGAGGTGTTCGCCATCGAGAACGACCGGACCTGGTCGGTACCGGGGACGGAGAAGTCCATGTACTGGCCCGGGAAGAACTTGACCTCGCCCGGCTCGATGAGGCGGAGCACCAGGTGGCGCATGTCGTGCGTCACCGGGTCCTTGGACACCACCTCGGCGACGGCCCGCTGGATCGGCAGGCCGGAGCGGATCATGTCCTCGTCGTAGTTGAGGAGCTCGATCGTGACGTCCTCGTACGCGTGCGCCCGGCACAGCAGCGTGTAGCCTTCCTCCTTCTCGTAATCGGGCAGCGCGAACGTGGAGTACTTGTCGTGCTCGATGTCTTCGCCCTCCAGGACGAACGACTTGCACGAGGCGCACTGGCCTTCCTTGCAGCCGTGCATGAGCATGATCCCCTGCTCGGCCGCGGCCCGCAGGATCGTCTGGTTCTCGTCGACGTCGATCTCGATGCCGACGGGTTCGAAGCGCACCTTGTGCTTTCCAGTCATATGGGGCACCCCTTGCTAAGCTCCCCTCGCCGGCCCCGCCTAATTGGCGTAGGCGGGGCCGGCCTGGTGGAGCAACGGACCGTTCGGGCTAGGAGGCCCGCCCTTCCCTGACGCGATCGTCAAGGCAGGGAGACCGCGCCGCGCTCGAATGTCAGTGGCTCGCCTTACCGTCGTGCCTGTCCCCCTGGGCGGGTGGTGGGAACGGAGGGGGGCAGGTAAGACCGGTAACGGGCGAGACGGACATTGCGGGCACGGCGCTAGCTCGCGGCAGGGGCGGGACGGCCCGCGGGGCCCTGGCGGTTGTAGTCGGCCACGAACGCGGCGCGCTCGGCGTCGCTCATCTGGTTGAGGAGCACGTTGGGCGACTGCACCTCGGGCATGCGGCGCAGGTGGTCCAGCGTCCACAGCTTCTTCGGGTCGTCGAGGTCGAGGTGCGGCTGCGCGACCATCGTCTTGCCGTCGTCGCGGACGTAGCCCATGTCGGAGACGACGTCGGCCCAGTTCCAGCCGTGGTACAGCGTCTCCCACTCGCGCTTGCCGATGAGCTGGCCCATGTTCGGGGTCTCGCGGCCCTGGTAGGTGGGCCGGAAGGCCACCGCGTCGGTCCAGCGGCACTCCTCGTGGCAGTAGGTGCGCCACTGGCCGTCGACCTGGTCCATGACCATGTCCTCGCGCACCAGGCACGGGACCATGCAGGTCCAGCAGCGGTGCGGGTACACGTAGTCGACGTTCTCGGCGACGATCGGGTGGTGCCCGTTCGGCTTAGACAGCCGGTTGTAGTTCTCCCACCACTTGCCGTACCTGTCGTACCAGCCCGGGTACTTGTACTCGAACCACTCGAAGTCCTTGTCGGTCATCGGGTCGATCCGCCAGTAGTTGGCGAGCCAGCCGGTGGCGAAGAACTGGGCGACCTCGTGCACGTAGCCCTTGTTCCAGATCTGGTTCCACGCCTCCTCGATGAGGTCGTGCGGGATGACCAGGCCGTACTTCTCCAGCGGTACGAGGTAGCTGCGGTAGTAGTCGTCGTAGATCCACCGGCGCCACATCTCGGCGTAGGACTCGCGGTCCTTGCGCCGGTCCTTGGTGCCGTACTCGATGAACGTGCCGATGGCCGCGTCCACCACGCGGTGGTTGTTCCACCACGCGTAGCGCAGGTCACGCTCGAGGAGCTGGTGGTTGGACTCGTCGGACAGCGCCATGAGCAGGGTCGCGTAGCCGTTGGAGATGTGCCGCGACTCGTCGGACTGAACGGAGTGGAACACGGTCGGCAGCAGGTAGTCGCCGTTGGCGGCGGCCTCGGCGGGCATGGCGACGAACAGGGTGTTCGTGAACGCCGTCTCCGCCACGATCGTGAGGTAGATGCTCGCCGCCGTGATGGCGTCCCCCGTGATGAACCCTTCCGCGAACTGGCGGCCGATCGTGCCGCAGTAGTCGTTCTGGAAGTTCCGCAGGCTGCTGTTGAAGCCCGCGGGGTCGATGTAGTTGTTCATGTACAGGCGCTTGAGGTTCTGCTGGATCGTCGAGTGCCGTACCTCGTCGATCATCTGGATCGCCTGCCCGTTGTGCAGCTCCGGGTTGGGGACCGTGCGGAACAGCAGCGGCATCGCGCGGGCCGCGGAGATCTCCGGGAGCGGGATGATCGACAGGAACAGCTTCTGCCATTCCAGCCAGCGCTCCTGCACCTGGCGGAACATGTTGCCGCGGATCGCGCCGTCCTGCGCGCCGTAGACCCGGTGGTCCTTCTCCTCCTGCATCGGGAAGTAGGAGCGGAGCACCTGCTTGAGCGGGTCCTTCTTCTGCGCCTTCTGGAACGTGTAGTCCGTTCCGTAGTGGCTGACCGGCGTGTGGTACTGGGGTTCCCAGGAGAGTTCCTGGATCTTCTGATGGGCCTTGGCCACGCTCTGGCGGCTCATCGGCATCCCTCCCTTTGGGATGAGTCCCTCCAGGGTTGGAAGGGCCTGTGCCCTGGATCACACAACGGATCGCCCGTCCTTGTGTTCTCAGCCTGAGACAGGAGGCACGTGGTGCTCCGCCTCGTAGGCGTCGCGCAGGCGGGCCAGCTCGTCGCTGACGCGGCGGGTGACCTTCCTGTTGCCGTCGGCGGACGGGGCGATGCCGAACGCCGCCAGGAGCGCGGCGGCGGGTCCGCCCGGGTCGCCCGTCTCGCCGAGCACCGGGTGCAGGCCCTCGTCCGCGAGGTGGCGGAACACGAGGTTGACGATGCTCCAGGGGTTGTATGTCTCTTGCGCGGCGTCCGTCGAGCTGTCCATGAGCCGAGCAGACGTCCATGGGATTGCATCGGGCTTCTCAACTTGAGACAGTGCGAAGAAGCACCGGGCTTATCTTTTGTGCAACGCGGAGAGGGCAAAAGCGCTCCGCACGCGGTCCTCCGACTGGGGCGAGCAGGCAGGAGGCGGAAAATTGGGACGTGCATCAACGAAGCTGCACCGCGGCGAGGCGGAGCCTGGGTTGCCCGAACGGGGGGTGCCGGGGGCCCGCGACCCGATGGCCGAGGCCAGGGACCGGTTCCTGGCCGCCGAGCCGGTTGACCGGGCGGTGGTACGGGAGCCGATCCTGGCGTCCTGGTGGCGGTCGCGGGAGTGGCGCGTCGCCGCCAACCGGCTCGACCTGAGCTACCTGGGCGCGCCCGACCTCGACACGACGCTGGCCCGGGCCGCCGAGCCGGTGCTGCGGCACCTGCACGAGCAGCTCGACGGGCAGCCCATCAGCATCATCTTGACCGACGCGACCGGGCTCGTGCTGCGCCGCCTGACCGGCGACCGCGACCTGGAGCGGCAGCTTGACGCCATCATGCTGGTCCCCGGCTTCTCCTACGCGGAGGAGGTCGTCGGGACGAACGGCATCGGGACCGCGCTCGAATCGGGTGGCCCCGCGCACGTGTTCGGGCACGAGCACTACGCGGAGCGGCTCGAGGGCCTGGCCTGTGCCGGGGTGCCGCTGCGCGACCCGCTCTCCGGCAAGACCCTCGGCGTCATCGACCTCACCTGCTGGCGCAGGAACGCCGACCCGCTGCTGCTCTCCCTGGTCAGGTCCACCGCCGACCAGCTCGGCCAGGCGCTGACCGAGACCAGCAACGGGCGGGACATGCGGCTGCTGCTGGAGTACACCCGGGCCTGCCGGCACACCGGCGGCATCGTGCTGGCGCTCGGCAACGACATCGTGATGCTCAACGACCACGCCCGGCGGGCCCTGTCCCCGGCCGACCAGGCGGCGCTGATCTCCCAGGCCACCGATGCGCTGGCGGCCGAGGCCCACGCCGCCGGGGCCCGGGGCCGGTGGCGGCAGCCGGGCGCGGTGACGGTGGACCTGCCGAGCGGGTCGGTGGCCCGGATGTTCTGCCGGCCGGTCGGTGAGCTCAGCGTGCTCGCGGGGCCGGCCCCGGCCGACGCCGGACCGCTCGCCGACGGCGTGGTGCACGTCAAGCTGGTCACCCCGGCCACCGCGCAGTCCACGGAGGCGGTGATCACGCGGTCCGCCATGACGCTGCCCGGCCTCGTCGGCTCGGGGGCCGCCTGGCGGCGGGCCTGCCGGCTCGCGGAGGCGAGCTACGGGCGCGGCGAGTGGCTGGCGCTCGAGGGCGAGGCCGGCGCCGGGAAGCTCGCGCTGATCCGCGCCGTGCACCAGCGGCGCAACCCGGCCGCGCGGTTCCATGTCATCGACGTCGCCGACCTGGGGATGCCGCCGGACTGCCTGGTCGCGGTCCGGTCCGAGCTGCGCGCCAGCGCCGACCCGGCCGCCAGCGCCGGCCTGCTGGTCCTCAGGCACGCCCACCTGCTCAACGGCCACCAGGTCCGGGCCCTGACGGACGCGCTCGCCGAGGCGAAGTCGTCGGGCCAGGCCGAGACGCTGCGGGTGGCGGTGACCCTGGACCGCGACGCCGCGCGGGCCGACCTGAGCTGCCTGCTGCGGCTGTTCCCCGACTCCGTGGACGTGCCGCCGCTGCGGCACCACAGCGAGGACCTGCGCGACCTGGTGCCGTTCTTCCTCGGCAAGCTCAGCCAGCAGGGCCGGGTCACCTGCTCCTCGTCGGCGATGCAGCTCCTGCTGCGGCACACCTGGCCGGGGAACACCGCCCAGCTCTGGCAGGTGCTCAGGCAGGTCGTGCAGCGCCGCCGCGTCGGGCAGATCCTGCCCGAGGACCTGCCGCCCGAGTGCTGGACGGTGTCGCGGCGCGTGCTGTCGCCGCTTGAGTCGATCGAGCGGGACGCGATCGTGCAGTCGCTGCTCGACCACGGCGGCAACAAGATCCGCGCGGCCCGGGCGCTCGGCATGTCCCGGGCGACGATCTACCGCCGCATCCGCGAGTACGGGATCATCACGTCATAGCGCCTTCCACCACAGCAGCCGCACCTCGTCCGGCAACTCCGGGTAGGCGAACCGGTCGACCCCGCCGAGCGTGCAGCCCATCTTCCGGTAAAAGCGGCACGCCGCGGCGTTGACGTTCTGGGTCTCGATCTTCAGCCAGCCGCAGCCCCGGTCGGCGGCCCAGACCTCGGCGCCCCGGAACAGCGCCGTGCCAGCGCGTCCCAACTCGTCGACGGCTGATCAGCGGACCGGGTGATCGCGGATTCCCGCTTTCCACTCCGGCCAGCAGTCATTAAGGAAGGTAACGATCGCTTCGTCTGCTACTTGCTGCCGGATACCCAGCTTCGTCACTACGCTGGCGTAAAGCGCGTCGAAAGTTTCGAGTGCCGGGTAATCGGGCGCTGTTCCATCCCGGAAGTACCGCCCAAGGTCGGCGATTGCCTGCGGCACGCCGAGCCGCCGCAGGAACACCATCCCGCGGATGCCGACGGCAGCCATCTCGGCGTGCCGCATGACCAGCTGTTCCGTCGGCGTCACACCGGCCGCCAGGGCGAGCCGCCGGGCCCAGTCCCGCAGGTAGTCCTTCTTCGCGGCATAGCTCGCGAACTCCGCGGCGGAACTGGCGCCATCCGCCGCGGTCCGGTCTCGCTGAGCTGCCGCGGCGCTCTCGTTGTACGCTTTCAGGTGGTCGGCTACCGCCGCGCCTTCTACCGCCCGGCGCAGGGCCTTCCCTGGCGCAATGACCGCCCGGGCCACGCCGAGTTTCCTGATCTTCAGCTTCCCGGTGTCGGCATCGACCTTGGCGATCTTGGACTCGGTAAGAGCCCCCTGGACCGACTCGACCCCGTGCTGCAGCGCCAGCGGGTTGATGTGCTGCTGTGCTTGCCTCACCCGCTCCCTCGCGGCGTCCCGCCATGAGGCCGCGGGCAGCTCCCCTCCGTCCGCGGCCTCGCCGGGTACCGGGTCGCTTATGTGCGTCCCAGCCATCGAAACAGCGCCCCCGGCGGAGGCGCCAGCCGACCCGCGGCCGCTAGGACGTAGTTGCGGGCGGCGGAGCCGTCGGGAGCCTCGTAACGGCCGGTCTCAGGGTTCATCTTGATCCCGCCGCCTGCCTCGGCGGCGACGGCCATGCAGTAGGAGTGCTGCTTTCCCAGCGGGGTTGAATTGCCGTCCGGTCCCCACCCGGAGCGCGCGATGCTAGAGACGACCCAGTCAGCGAATATGGCCGTCTCGGCTGCCCGGCCAGATTCTTTCTGGAACCTGTCCCACAGTGTCTGAGCGTTAAGGGCAGTGATGTACAAGACGAACTTCTTCCACCCGGCTGACCAGCTGCTGGGCATCGGGTCAGCTAGCTGCTCGAACGTCTTGATTCCCGCCACGCAGGCCGCGATAAGCCCTGCCGGGTCCGCGAGCTTTCCCGGATCCTGATCGGCGTGAACGAACTGCATGAACAGCTGCCGATCACGATCGTCAAGGTCGTCAAGCTTCGGCGTGACCGTCCCCTGGCCGGCGAACGCGAACACCCGCTGCACGTCGCTGTCGCCGAAGACTTCATCCACGATTTCCCCCCGTATCTCAGCGCCCGCTGCGGCTGACAGAGATCCCCGGCTAGCATGCGCCAGCGCCACTGCTTCCAGTGTCTGGCGTGTACTGAACAGATCAAGCTAGTTGAGTTACATTTCTACGGCAGTTGCAGATCGTTACCGTGACATCGCAACGGCGTAAGCGTTCCAGCGCTGCTGGGCTTGCTGGGCTTGGCGGCGTCGCCGCCTCTAGCTGGCCGGGAGGGACAGGTGGCGGGGGTTCGCGACCGTGAGCTTGTCGATGAGGGAGTCCCTGATCGCGGCGATGACCTCGTCGCGGCGGCCGTCGAGGGTGCCCGCGCGGATCGCGGCGGCCAGGTCGGCGTCGCAGCCGCAGCCGAGGGCCGTCAGCCGGGCCTGGTGCGCGGCGGCGTGGGCCGGGCCAAGCAGGAGCTCGCGGCGGGCGATGCGCAGCGCGCCCGCGGCGACGCGGGCGTGGAACCGGAGCCGTTCGTCGGGCTGCGGCGAGCATCGCAGGACCTCGCCGACGGCGTCGAGCAGCGCGCCGGCGCCGGGCAGGTCATGCGGCGGCGCGGCGGCGCCGGATAGCGCGTCCAGCGGGTCGGCGACGGTCACCGGGCTCGTCAGGCCGAGAGCGAGGAACAGGTCGTGTTCCTGCTCGCAGACCTTGCGGCCGAGGACGGCGTACTCGATGTTCGGGTCGCCGCCGCTGAGGTACCGCTCCGCCTGCATCCGGCAGATCACCGCCCAGCGCAGCGTCCCGTACACCTCCCACCAGCGCAGTTGCTCCGGGGTTGGCGGGACGCCGCCGGCCGCGGCGTAGCCGGCCAGCAGGTCTTCGCGGCCGCCGAAGCCGCCGGCCGGGGCCAGGGAGCCGAAGCGCCAGGCCTTGACGCACAGCCAGCCGAGGTCTTCGGCGGGGTCGCCGAGATGGGTCAGCTCCCAGTCGAGCACGCCGCTGACGCCAGCCGGGGTGATCATCAGGTTCCCGGTGCGGAAGTCCCCGTGCACCACCACGGGCCGGCCGGAGGCGGGCGGCCGGCGCTCGGCCAGCCAGCGCAGCGCCACCTCGATCGCCGGGCGCGGCTCGTCGTGCGACTCGTACTGCGCGGTGATGCCCGCGAGGGGGTCGCCGTCGGGCAGGCCGGGGACCGGCGTCATCGTGTGCAGGCGGGCGAGGATCGCGCCCAGTTCGCGGGCGAGCCGGGGCCGCACGCCGGCGAACCGCTCGTCGCGCAGCAGCTTGCGCGGGATCGTCTCGCCGTCCAGCTTCTCCATGATCAGGAACGGGGTGCCGTCGAGGTCGTCGCCGCGGGCGACCAGTCGCGGGACCGGGACCCCGGCGCCGGCGGCGGACGCCAGCAGCGCGGCCTCGCGGGCCATCGCGGCGGCGTCGGCCCGGCCCGGCGGGTCGCGGCGGACGACCAGCGGCGCGCCGCCGGCCGTGAACGACCAGGTCTCGCGGCTCGCCCCGCCGGGCAGCCGCCGCAGGTCCGCCACGTCCGCGCCCAGCAGGCCGGCGAGCGCGTCGCTGAGGCCGGTCATGCCGCTCCCCTCGGTAAGCGCCCGGGGCTTGACACCCGGTCCCCGCCGGAAAAGTATCCGAAGAATCGGACAATCTGCCAGGGCTGTCAAGTCACGCCCGCACGTCCCCCGGGAGGCGCCATGCCGAATGCCGAATTCGAACTCGGCGGCATCAACCATCTCGCGCTCGTGTCCTCGGACATGCGGCGCACGATCGACTTCTACTCCGGCGTGCTCGGCATGCCGCTGATCAAGACCATCGACCTGCCGGGGAACATGGGGCAGCACTTCTTCTTCGACTGCGGCGGCGGGGACTGCGTGGCGTTCTTCTGGTTCCCGGACGCGCCCGACGGCGTGCCCGGCGTCTCCGCGCCGCGGCACCTGCCCGGGCAGGGCGAGCTGCTGTCCGCCGTCGGCTCGATGAACCACGTCGCGTTCCACGTCCCGCCGGAGAAGTTCGACGCCTACCGGCAGCGGCTCATCGACAAGGGCGTCGAGGTCAGCCCGGTGCTGAACCACGACGACAGCAAGTACCAGGTCGCGGCCGAGGTTCATCCCGGGGTGTTCGTCCGGTCGGTCTACTTCCAGGACCCGGACGGGATCCTGCTGGAGTTCGCCTGCTGGATGCGCGAGTTCACCGACGCCGACGTGAGCCACGCACCCAAGACCGCCGCCGACCGCACTGGCGCCGGCCGCACTGGCGTCAAGGAGCACGATGCCGCGCTTGCGTGAGGTCCCCCGCGCCGAGGTCACCGACGAGCGCATCCGCTACTTCTACGACCGCCTGTTCGCGCCGGACCGCGACCCGGCGGTGGACCACGGCACCGCGACCGGCACCCCGGGCGACTGGTGGACGGTGTTCGCGCAGGACCCGGACGTGTTCCACCACGCGGTCCGCGGGTTCGCGCTCTACCGGAACGCCGACCTGGACCCGGCGCTGCGCGAGCTTGGCCAGTGCCGGGCCGGCTGGGCGCGCGGCAGCCAGTTCGTGTTCTCGCAGCACTGCAAGCAGATGCGGGCGCTGCGCATGGAGGAGGAGAAGATCGCGGCGATCCCGCACTGGCAGGTGGCGGACTGCTATTCACCGGCCGAACGGGCCGTGCTTGCCTATACCGACGCACTGGTCCTGGGCGGCGGGCGGGTGCCTGACGGGGTGTTCGACGCCCTCCGCGAGCACCTGCCCGAGAAGGAGATCCTGCAGCTCACCTACATCACGTGCATGTACGACATGCACGCGACGATGTCCCGGGCGCTGCGCCTGGAGTACGACAACCGCGACGAACCGGTCGTCGAGGTGGCCGCGCCGGAGGGCTACGGCAGCCGGGACATCTCCGCCGACCTCACCGGAGGCCGCTGATGCTGTTTCCGGTGCCCGACCGGGTCGCGGGGGTCCGCGGCGAGGTCTACCAGTTCATGACGCAGCGGGTCGAGCCCGCCGAGCCCGCGCTGAACGCCGGCGACCGGGGCGTGCTGCGCGACCTGCGCGAGCAGGCGAAGAGGGAGGGCCTGTGGGCCCTCGGGCACCCGAAGGAGCTGGGCGGCGGCGGCCTGCCGTTCCTCGACTACGTCTACGTCAACGAGGTCCAGGGGCGCAGCGAGTGGGGCCAGCTCGCGCTCGGCACGTTCACCCTGCAGGACTCGCTGATGCTGGACAAGTACGCCAGCCCGCGCTGGCGGGAGCGCTACCTGGCGCCGCTGGTGGCGGCGCAGGTCTCGCCGAGCTTCGCGATGACCGAGCCGGGCATCGCGGGCTCTGACCCGACCCAGCTCCAGACCAAGGCCGTCCTGGACGGCGGCGAGTGGGTGATCACCGGGCGCAAGTGGTTCACCACCGGGGCCGCGCAGGCCGCCTACACGACGGTGATGTGCCGCACCGAGTTCGACGGCGCGAAACCGCACCGCTCGTTCAGCATGATCATCGTCCCGACCGACACGCCGGGGTACCGGATCGTCCG
>DAHWEX010000604.1 GCA_027326205.1 Actinomycetota bacterium | reverse complement strand
CGCCGCCGCGTCGCCCGCCGCCCGGTCGCGGTCGTGAGCTGGACGGTCCTGGCGCTGCTGCTCGCGGTCGCGCTCTTCGGGCCGCTGCTGCTGCGCGTCAGCCCGCTACAGCAGACCTCCTCCGCGCTGCTGCCCGTCGGGTCGGCGGGCCACCCGCTCGGCACCGACGACCTGGGCAGGGACGAGCTCGCCCGGCTGGTCTACGGCGCCAGGCCGCTCGTGCTCATCTCGCTGGCCGCCACCGCGCTGGCCGGCCTGCTCGGCGTGGCCGCCGGACTGACCGCGGGCTACCTCGGCGGCCGGACGGAGGGCCTGCTGATGCGCGTGGCCGACCTCGGGCTCGCCCTGCCCTCGGTCATGCTGATCATCCTGCTGGTGACCGGCCTCGGGACCGGTCCCGAGGGCCTGATCCTCGGCATCGGCGTGTCGCTGGCACCGGGCATGGCGCGGATCGCCCGCGCGCTCGCGGCGGCCGAGCGCGGCCGGGACTACGTGACGGCGGCCCGCCTCGGCGGGGCCCGCCCGGTCGGCATCATGCTGCGCGAGGTGCTGCCGAACGTGGGGGGCCAGCTCCTGGCCCAGGCGGCGATGACGCTCTCGGTCGCGGCCGGCTTCGAGGCCGGCCTGTCCTACCTCGGCCTCGGCATTCAGCCGCCCACCCCGGACTGGGGTTACATGGTCACGGAGGGACAGCAGTTCCTCTACGGCGCGCCGAGCCTGGTGGTGCTGCCCGCCCTGGCGACGCTGGTCTTCGTGGTCGCGTGCAACTTCGCGGCCGACGACCTGCGCGATGCCTTCGACCCGGCGGACGGCCGGTGAGGTACGCCGTCAGACGGCTGCTCGCCGTCATCCCCGTCCTGCTCGTCCTGGTCACGATCGTGTTCCTGGTGATGCGGTGGCTGCCGGGCTCCCCGGCCTCCTCGCTGGCCGCGGCGGGCGCGGGCAGCTCGAGCACCAGCCAGATCACCGCGAGCGAGGCGCAGATCCAGGCCGCGCTCGGGCTCAACCGCCCGGTACTCGCCCAGTACGGCCGCTTCCTTTGGCGGCTCGCCCACCTGGACCTTGGCACCTCGTTCTTCGGCGACAACTCGGTGCTCAGCCTGCTCGGCCAGGCGCTGCCCGCCACCATCGAGCTGACCATCGCGGCGATGCTGCTCGCCGCGCTCATCGGCTCGGTCCCCGGGGTGCTCGCCGCCTGGCGCAAGGACTCGCCGCTCGACGTGGTGATCCGCTCGTGCGCCACGGTGAGCTTCTCGCTGCCCTGGTTCGCGCTCGGCGTGCTCGGCATCGTCATCTTCGGCGTGCAGCTCAAGTTGCTGCCCACCATCGGCCGGCTGCCGTCCAGCCTGAACTACGCGCCCACCACCGGCTTCGTGCTCATCGACGCCATCGTGCAGGACCGCCCCGCGCTGCTCGGCCCCTGGCTGCAGCACCTGGTCCTCCCGGCGACGACGCTGGCGCTGTCCATGGCCGGCTACATCACCCGCACGGTGCGCGCCGCCGTCCTGGAGGTGCGCGGCGAGGAGTTCGTGCGCACGGCCCGGATGAAGGGGCTGACCGAGCGGGCCATCATCGCCAGGCACGTGCTGCGCAACGCCTCACTGCCGATCGTGACCGTGCTCGGCCTCCAGTTCGGCTCGCTGCTCGGCGGCGCGCTGATCACCGAGGTCGTCTTCTCCTATCCCGGCGTCGGCGACCTGCTGGTCAACGCGGTCCTTGAGCGCGACTACCCGGTGGTGCAGGGCGCGGCGCTCGCCGTCGCCGCCCTGTACACGCTGGTCAACGTCGGCGTGGACCTGCTCTACCTCGTCCTCGATCCCCGACTGCGAAAGGGCGTCGCATGACCAACGCCGTCTCCGTCCTGCTGGTGCACGGCGCCGGCGGCACGCCGGGCACCTGGGCGGCCGTCGAGCCGCTGCTGCGCAGGCGCGGCCACCGGACGCTGCGCGTCGTCAACCCGCTGACCTCGCTCGCCGACGACGTCGCGTGCACCTGCCGGGCGCTTGAGCGGCTCGCGGATGACGGGCGGCCGGTGCTCGCGGTGGGCCACTCATACGGCGGCGCGGTCATCACCAACGCCGGCCGCGACCCGCGGGTGGCCGGACTGGTGTACGTGGCCGCCTTCGCGCCGCGGGAGAACGAGAGCGTGCAGCAGATCGTGAACCGCTACCCGCCGGCCGAGGTGTCCAGGTACATGCGCCGCGGCCCGAGCGGCGAGTGGAAGTCCGAACGGGGCGCGGCGTACTGGGCCGAGATCGGCTGGGACCTGACGCCGGAGCAGCGGGCCGGGGTGCTGAGCGAGCACCGCGAGTCGGCCGACGCGATCTTCACCGGGACCACCGGGGAGCCCGCCTGGCGCAGCCGGCCGTCCTGGTACGTCGTGGCGGCGCAGGACAAGACGCTGCCGCCGGCCATCCAGCGCGACATGGCGGCCCGGGCAGGCGCGGTCACCTCGGAACTGCCCGGCAGCCACTACACGCCCTGGACCAGGCCGGAGCAGGTCGCCGCCGTCATCCTCGACGCGGCAGCACGGGTCGCCGGGTGAGCGCGGCCACGGCGGATGAGGTCATCCTCGACGTCCGCGACCTGAAGGTGGGGTTCACGGTGCGGGCCGGCCGGCTGCCCGCCGTTGACGGCGTGGACCTGACCCTGCGCCGCGGTGAGACCCTCGCCCTGGTCGGCGAGTCCGGCTCGGGCAAGTCCGCGCTGGCGATGGCGCTCGTCGGGCTCAACCGCGGCCCGCGGACCGAGATCGCCGGCACCGCCGACTTCCACGGCGAGAACCTGCTCACGGCGCGCGAGTCCAGGCTGCGGCGCATCCGCGGCGCCCGGATCGCGGTCGTCTTCCAGGACGCGCTCGCGGCGCTCAACCCGCTGCAGCGGGCGGGCGGCCAGGTGGTCGAGATGATCCGCACCCACCACCAGGTACCGCGCGCGGAGGCATGGCGGCAGACGGCGCGACTGTTCGGCGACGTCGGCATCGCCAGCCCCGAGCGGAGCGTCCGCGCGTACCCGCACGAGCTGTCCGGCGGGATGCGGCAGCGGGTGATGATCGCGCTCGGCCTGGCGAACAACCCCGAGATCCTCATCGCCGACGAGCCCACCACGGCGCTTGACGTCACCATCCAGGCCCAGGTGCTGCAGGTACTGCGCGACTTGCAGCGCGACCACGGCACCGCGGTCATCCTGATCACCCATGACCTCGGGGTGGTGGCCGGCGTGGCGGACCGGATCGCCGTGATGTACGCCGGCCGGGTGGTCGAGACCGGGACCAGGGAGCAGGTCCTGTTCCGGCCCCGCCACCCCTATACCCGGGGGCTGCTCGCCTCGGTGCCCAGCCTGACCGGCCCGGTCACCGGACGGCTCACCGCCATCGGCGGCAGCGCGCTGACCGGCGTGGACCGTCCGCCAGGCTGCGCGTTCGCGCCCCGCTGCGACCTGGCGGGCGCCGGCTGCTCGGCCCCGGTCCCGTTGCTGCGGCGCGGCACGGAGAGCGGGCACCTGGACGCCTGCGTGGCCGGGGGGCAGCCGTGACCGGGACGCCGGCGTTCGAGGTGAGCGGGCTGCGCGTGGAATACCACCGCGGCGGCGCCAGGGTGCGCGCGGTCCGCGACGTGGACCTGGAGATCTACCAGGGGGAGACCCTCGCCCTCGTCGGCGAGTCGGGGTGCGGCAAGTCCAGCCTGGGCAGGGCGCTGCTGCGCATCGAGCCCGCCGCCTCCGGTGAGCTGCGCTTCCTCGGCCGTGACATCGGCGCGCTGCGCGGCGCGCAGTTGCGGCGCGCCAGGGCGGACATGCAGATGATCTTCCAGGACCCGTTCTCCTCGCTGAACCCGCGGCGGACGGTGGCCAGCATCGTCGACGCGCCGCTGCGGCACTCCCGCGGGCTCGGCCGCCGGGCCGCGCGGGAGCGCGCGCTTGCCATGCTCGAGCGGGTCGGGCTCGGCGCCGAGGCCGCGGACCGGAAGCCGGGTGAGTTCTCCGGCGGGCAGCGCCAGCGCATCGGCATCGCCCGCGCGCTCGCGCCGCGGCCGCGGTTCGTGGTGGCGGACGAGCCGGTCTCCGCGCTTGACGTCTCCATCCAGGCCCAGGTGGTCAACCTCCTCGCCGACCTGGCCGAGGAGGAGGACCTGACGGTGCTGTTCATCTCGCACGACCTCGGGGTGGTCCGCCACGTGGCCGACCGGGTGGCCCTGATGTACCTCGGCCAGATCATCGAGGTCGCGCCGCGCGATGACTTCTTCCGCGGCCCCGCCCACCCGTACGGCGAGGCGCTGCTTTCTGCGGTGCCGACGGTGACCGACAGCCCGGGCAGGGAGCGGATCGTGCTCGGCGGCGACCTGCCCGACCCGGCGCGGCCGCCGGCCGGGTGCCTGTTCCAGACCCGCTGCCCGCACGCCGTCGGCCAGTGCCGCACGGACCCGCCGGCCCTGCGCGAGGTCGCGCCGGGCCGCACCGTCCGCTGTCACTTCCCGAAGGGATTTCAATGATCATCGACGCCTACAACACCACGCAGAACATCCGGGGGCGGTCGGACTACCTGACCGGCGCCCGGCCGGGTGCGGCGCCGCCGCCGCACGTGCCCTTCGACCCGGGCCGGATCCTGGGCCGGATGGACGCGGCCGGCGTGGACATGGCGATGATCTGCTCACTGGCCCAGCGGATCGAGAACGACTTCATCATCGAACTCGTCCGCCGTCACCCCGATCGCTTCATCGGCTTCGGGCAGGTGATGCCGCAGGCCGACGACGCCCTGGCGGAGATCGAGCGGTGCGCGGCCGCGGGCCTGGCCGGGCTCAAGCTCCACCCCAGCCTGCACGGGTACCACGTGGCCGATCACGGCCTGCTCGACCCGGTGTTCGAGCGGTGCGCCGCGCTCGGCCTGCCGGTCCTGGTCAACGCGCTCGACGACCCCTTCTGCGCCCCCTTCGCGATCGAGGAGATCGCCAGGTCCCACCCGGGGGTGCCGACGATCATCGCGCACATGGGCGCGGTGTGGAACGTGCCCGAGGCGATCATCGTGGCCGAGCGTAACCCCAACGTCTACCTGGAGACCTCAGCGACCCTGCTGAGCGACGTCCGCCGCGCCTACGCCCGGCTCGGCCCGGCCAAGATCCTGCTGGGCAGCGAGTGGCCGGGCTCCGACTTCGACCTGGAGCGGATGAAGATCGCCAAGGCCATCCCAGACGAGGCGGACCGCGCCCTGGTCGAGGGCGGGAACCTGGCCAGGCTGCTCGGGCTCGCCTGATGGCGCTGAGCCCGGCGCCCGCGGCGGTCACCGCGCCACCCGGGATGCCGGCCGGCGACGTGGCGCTGCTGCGCGCGGCCGAGGCGCTGCTCGCGGCGAGCTGGGTCGGCGGGCGGCACGAGGTGGCCACGGCCCTGCGGCTGGGCGACGGCTCGGTGCACCGCGGCGTGCACCTAGAGGGCTCGTGCCGGCGCAGCTCGGTGTGCGCGGAGTGCGTCGCGCTCGGCGCGGCGCGCAGCGCCAGGCCCGACGGGCCGCTGGAGGTGGCGAGCGTCGTCTCGGTCCAGGTCAAGCCGGCCGGCCAGTTCCGGGTCATCGCGCCCTGCGGCGTGTGCCGCGAGCTGATCAGTGACTACGCGCCGGCCGCGCGGGTGTGGCTCACCGAGCCGGGGACCGGGCTGCTCGCCTGCCACGCCGCGCTCGACCTGCTGCCAGAGAAGACGAGAAGGAGCTGGTGATGACCATTCAAGTCAACCCCGAGCCGGCCGGGAGCCCGGTCCGCTGGGCCGAGCTGACCTCGCCCGAGGCCGCCGACCTGGTCACCAGGGTCAACGCCGTCATGATCCCGGTGGGCGCGATCGAGCAGCACGGGCCGCACCTGCCGCTCGCCGTGGACACCATCATCGCCACCGCCGTGGCCGAGGGCGTCTCCGCGGAGACCGGCATTCCGGTGACCCCGCCGGTCAGCTTCGGCGTCTCGGCCTCGCACGGCGGCTTCCCCGGCACCATGACGTTGCAGCCTGAGACCATGATCGCGCTGGTCACGGACCTGTTCGAGTCCCTGTACGCCAGCGGCGTGCGGCAGTTCGTGACGGTGTCAGGCCACATATGGAACAACGGCTCGCTCGACGTCGCCGTCGAGAAGCTGCGCGTCCGCCACGACGACGTCCGGGTGCGGGCCATCGGCTACGTGACGATGTACCCGGGCGCCGAGGTGGACGGGCACGTCAGCTACGGCCGCGGGCTGATGCACGCCAACTTCTTCGAGACCTCGGTGCTGCTCCACCTGCACCCGGAGCTGGTCCGCCTGGACCGCGCCGTTTCCCACCTGGACACCGACTCGTTCTGGGATTACCGGATGGACCAGGTAAGCGAGACCGGCGTCTGGGGACGCGACGTCGCGTCGGCGACCGCCGGGCACGGCAAGGACGAGTTCGAGCGCTGCGTGCGCACCACGGCACGCGCGATCGCCGCCGCCGTCCGCGAGCCGTGGCCCTCCTCCGCCCACCGGCCCGCCTGACGCACCCGCC
Source organism: Actinomycetota bacterium (assembly GCA_027326205.1). Taxonomy (GTDB): domain Bacteria; phylum Actinomycetota; class Actinomycetes; order Streptosporangiales; family Streptosporangiaceae; genus Trebonia. The sequence goes on along the minus strand of DAHWEX010000604.1, from coordinate 7,138 downwards.
TGACGCACCCGCCTGACGCAAGGAGCCCGAGGCTTGAAGATTCACGACATCACCCTCCCCATCCACCCCGGCATGCTGCACTGGGGGCGCAAGCCCGAGGTCGAGGTGGTCGAGTCGATCGAGGCGGGCGACAGCTCGAACGTCACCCGCTGGCGTATCGGCACCCACACCGGCACCCACCTGGACGCCCCCGCCCACTTCGTCACCGGTGCCACCCCGGTCGACCAGCTCGACCTGAACGTCCTGGTCGGCCCCGCGCTCGTCGCCGACCTGACCCAGGTGGGCGGCGAGATCACCGCCGCCGACCTGGAGGCGGCCGGCGCCGCGGCCTACGAGCGCGTCCTGCTCAAGACAAGCAACTCCGCGGAGCTGATCCACGCGGCCGACCGGGCCGGGGAGTGGGTCGGGCTCTCGCCCGAGGCGGCGCGGTGGGCCGTCGGGCACGGCATCAGGCTGATCGGCATCGACTACCTCACGATCGAGTGCCACACCAGGACCGACACCTGGGACGCGCACCGCGCCCTGCTGCCGGCCGGCGTCATCATCCTGGAGAACGCCGTGCTGAGCGATGTGCCGCCGGGGGAGTACGAGCTCGTCTGCCTGCCCGCGAAGCTGGCGGGCGCCGACGGCGCGTTCGCCAGGACCATCCTGATCGAGCGCTAGGAGTCCCGGTGCTCAAGCACGAAGAGAACGTGAAGCTGACCAGGACCGGCCCTGGCACGCCGCTCGGCGGCGTGCTGCGGGCCTACTGGCAGCCGGTGGCCCTGCTGTCCGAGTTGCCGTCCGAGCGCCCGGTCAAGGCGGTGCGGATACTCGGCGAGGACCTGGTGCTGTTCAAGCGGCCCGACGGCGGGTGGGGGCTGGTCAGCAGGTTCTGCGCGCACCGCGGCGTCGACCTGTCCTTCGCCCGGCTTGAGCCCGGCGGTCTGCGCTGCCTCTACCACGGCTGGCTGTACGACGCGGCGGGCCAGTGCCGTGAGCAGCCGGCCGAGCCAGAGCACAGCAGGTTCTTCGAGAAGGTGCGGGTCTCGGCCTACCCGTGCGCCGAGCGGAACGGCATCGTCTTCGCCTACCTGGGGGCCGGCGACCCGCCGCCGTTCCCCGGCTACGACTGCTTCACCGCGCCGCGGGAGTACACCTTCGCCTTCAAGGACCTGTGGGAGTGCAACTGGCTGCAGGGACTGGAGGGCGGCATCGACCCCAGCCACGTCTCGTTCCTGCACCGCTTCCTCGACGCCGACCCCCGCGAGGCGTACGGGCAGCAGTTCAGCGAGGAGGTCGAGGGCACGGGCACCAGGCTGTCGAAGCTGGTCGGCGACCACTGCCGGCCCGACATCGAGGTGGAGGACGCGCCGCACGGCCTGCGGGTCTACGCGGTGCGCCAGCTCACCGAGTCGGTCAAGCACGTCCGGGTGACCAACCTGCTGTTCCCCAACGCGTTCACCGTGCCCTTCGGCAACGGCAAGGTCTTCACCCAGTGGCACGTCCCGGTCGACGACGAGCACCACTACTGGTACATGATCTATTACGACTTCGCCGAGCCGGTGGATGCCGAGACCCTGCTGCGCCAGCGGCTGGCGGGCGTCTCGCTGCCCGGCTACCGGCCGCTGCGCAACCGGTCGAACGACTGGGGCTTCGACCCCAGGGAGCAGCGTGAGCTGACCTACACCGGCATGGGCCTGGACATCAACGTCCACGACCAGTGGGCGGTGGAGAGCATGGGGGCCATCCAGGACCGCACGGTGGAGCGGCTCGGCGTCTCCGACCGCGCCGTGACGGCCAACCGGCGGCTGCTGCTGCGCGCGGCCGACGCCTACCAGGAGGGGCGCCCGCTGCCCGCCCGGCCGCTCGACGAGGCGGCGGCCGCCGCGCTGGTCGGCCCGGCGGCGGTCGACACCATCGCGCCAAGCGAGTCCTGGCGCCGGCACTGGCTCGACCGGGAGGCGGAACGCCGCGGGTCCTGCCCGTGGACGGGGAGCGCGCCCGGTGGAGCCGCCGGTGCGTAGCAGGGATGACCGGCCCTTCGCGGCGGGCGGGACGGGCGCGCGGGGCAGGCCGCTGCCCAGCGAGGACCGCGCCGGCTTCATCGCCAGGCACGGCCTGTGGTCGGACGCGCAGTACGCGGCGGCGGCGCAGCTGCGCCGGGTGATCGACGAGACCGGCGTGGAGCTGGTGCGGGTCGCGTTCGCCGACCAGCACGGCGTGCTGCGGGGTAAGACGGCGACCAGGTCATCGCTCGCCGAGGCGCTGCGCTCCGGCGTCACCGCACCAAGCTCGCTGCTGCTCAAGGACACGTCGGGCAAGTCGGTCTTCCCGGTGTTCTCCCCGGACGCGCCGCCCGGCCTTGGCGGCGCGGGTGACATCGTGCTCGTCCCGGATCCCGCCACGTTCCGCGTCATCCCCTGGGCCGCCCGGACCGGCTGGGTGCTGTGCGACGTCCGCTTCCCCGACGGCACGCCGGTGCCGTTCTGCAGCCGGGGCATTCTCCGCGGCCAGTTGGCCGCGCTCGCCGGGCGCGGCTACCGGATGACGGTCGGCGCGGAACTGGAGTTCCACGTCTTCCGCGCGGGCCCGTTCGGCGCCGACCGGGTTGGCGCGCCGGGCGCCCCCGGCGCCGCGCCCGGCGTGCTGCCGACGACCCCGGGCGCGCAACTGCTGCACGAGGAGGCACTGGACGGCCTCGACGAGCTGGTGCAGGCGCTGCACCAGGGGCTGACGGCGCTCGACCTCCCGCTGCGCTCGCTCGAGCTCGAGTTCGGCCCGAGCCAGCTCGAGCTGACCATGGAGGCCGCGGACGCGGCCGTGACGGCGGACGCGGTGACGGTCTGCCGCACCGCCGTCCGCCAGATCGCCCGCAGGCTCGGCTACCAGGTCACCTTCATGTCGCGCCCGCAGGGCGCCGAGACGGCGTCGGCCGGCTGGCACCTGCACCAGTCGCTGACCGAGGCCGCCACCGGCCGCCCGGCGTTCATGCCGGAGGCGGGGGAGCCCGAGGCGGGAGACCCCGAACGGAACCAGGCTGGCCACGGCGTGCGCGGTCCGCTGTCCGCGACGGGGCAGGCGTACCTGGAGGGGATCTTGCGGCACGCCGCCGCGGCCACCGCCTTCGCCGCGCCGACCGTCAACGGCTACAAGCGCTTCCAGGCGTACTCACTGGCGCCGGACCGCGTCGCCTGGGGCATCGACAACAAGGGTGCGATGGCCCGGGTGGTGGGCGGCCCCGGCGACCCGGCGAGCCGGGTGGAGAACCGGACGGGTGAGCCGGCCGCCAACCCCTACCTGTACATCGCCTCCCAGCTGGCCTCGGGGATGGACGGACTGGCCCGTGGGCTCACGCTGCGGCCGCCGACCGACGACCCCTACGGCGCCGACGCGGCCCGGCTGCCGCGCTCCCTCGGCGAGGCGGTGGCCGCGCTCGACCGCGACGAGGCGCTGCGCGCGGCGCTTACCCCCGAGGTGGCCGACTGGTACGCCGCGATAAAGCGGAGCGAGTTCGACCGCTACCTGCGGCACGTCTCGGACTGGGAGCAGCGCGAGTACCTCGGGCTGTTCTGAGTCGCGGCGCGGACCGGGCACGGAAGGAAGACATGGGAAACGCGATGCGGGCGCGGTACGTCGTCGGCGGCGGCGCGAGCGGCAACGTGATCGCGGCCAGGCTCGCCGCGGCGGGCGAGGAGGCGCGAGTCCTCGCGGCCGGGCGAGCAGGCGATGGCAAAGGCGGCGTCCAGCCTCGACCCGGGGGTTTTCGATTCGCCGCCCGGCCCCTCCTTGACGACCAGTCTTATTGAGCCTCTTTCGGAAAGCGAGGTGTGGAAATGCCAGGCGAAGATTCTCGTTATAGTTCCCTTATGCTCCGCGACGCCGGCCAGGGCCCGGATGAAGCGCCACTCGTCGACGAGATCGCGCGGCGGATCCGAGAGCGAATCATGAGCGGGGAGTTCCCGATCGGCCAGCCGCTGCGGCAGGCGGCGCTTGCCGAGGAATTCGCGGTCAGCCGGACGCCGGTGCGGGAGGCGCTGCGCCAGTTGCAGCACGGCGGGCTCATCGAGGTGCACCCGCACCGCGGCGCCGTGGTCCGCGTTCCCGCGCCCTGGGAGGTCCGGCAGGCCTACGAGGTCCGCGCCGAACTGGAGGGACTGGCAGCCCAGCGCGCGGCGACCCGGGTGTCGCCCGCCGACATCGGCCTGCTGCGGGCGCACAACAACGTCTTGCGGCAGGCGGTCAGCCAGCCGGGCACGCCGGTGACCGCCGCGGCCAACGACGCCTTCCACACGGGCATCTGCGCCGTCGCCGACAACGGGATGCTGCAGCGGATGATCGACCAGATCAACGGAAGCTTCCCGCGGAACGTCTCCTCGACCGCGCTCGCGGACGCCGAGCGGCACCGCACGGAGAACGTCCGCGAGCACGACGCCATCGTCTGCGCGCTCGCGGACGGCGACGGCGAGCGCGCGAGGGACGCCATGCACGCCCACGTCATCAACGCAGGCGAGTACCTCACCGCCTGGTACGAGCACCGCTCGCGCACCGTCTACGCCCCCGACCGGGCTGCGGCCACCGCGCGGCGCTGACCTTCCGCGCACTGGATCCATCGAGCCGGCCCGTGGCGCAGCACAGGCCCAGCTGATGGATCCAGAATGACAGATTTTGGATCCTACTTAGGAGGGGTAACCGTGGATCTCCCGGCTTACGCCGACTCTTCCCTGACGGGCGGCACCGCCGTCCCGCCGCCCGCGCCCGCGGGCGACACGCCCGCAGGAGCCGGTCTCGGCGCCGCCGGGCTCGTTGACGTCGCCGCCGAGCGAGACCGCACCGTCGGCGCGTCGCGATCGCACCACCTCAACTCCGCGGGCGCGGCGCTGCCCACGGCGGCCGTCGTGGACGCGGTCGTCGCCCACTTGCGGCACGAGGAGCGGGCGGGCGGCTACGAGGCGTCGGCGGCCAGGGGGAGCGACATCGAGGCGGTCTACGCCGCCGCCGCCCGGGTCGTCGGTGCCGTGCCGGAGGAGATCGCCCTGCTGGACAGCGCGACCACCGGCCTGCGGGTCATCATCGACGCGATGCGCCTCGGGCCCGCCGCCCGGATCCTGGTCAGCCGGTCGACCTACGTGAGTCACGCGCTGCACCTGCTCAGCGTCGCCGCCCAGCGCGGCGCCGAGCTCGTCATCGTGCCGAACGGCGCGGACGGCGCGCTCGACCTCGTCCGCCTCGAGGAGCTGCTCGCGGCGGGCGACGGCCGCGACGACGTCGTCTGCGTCGCGCACGTCCCGACCTCGTCCGGCCTGGTCGAGCCGGCCGCCGCGATCGGCGCGCTCACCCGCGGGCACGGCGCGCGGTACCTGCTCGACGCCACCCAGTCGGTCGGCCACCTGCCGGTCGACGTCAGCGAGATCGGCTGCGACGCGCTGGTGACCACCGGGCGCAAGTTCCTCCGCGCGCCGCGCGGCACCGGCTTCGCCTACGTCCGCCGCTCCCTGCTCGGCACGCTCGCCCCGGTGGCGCCCGACGTGCGCGGCGCCGCGTGGTGCGCCGAGCGGGACTGGGACCTGGCGGCGACGGCCCGCCGCTTCGAGACCTGGGAGTCCTCGGTGGCCGGGCGGCTCGGGCTCGGCGTCGCACTGGAGGAACTCCTCGCCCGGGGCATCGAGGGCACCGCGGGCCACCTGGTCACCGTCGCCGCCGCGCTGCGGTCCGGGCTGGCGGAGACCGGCGGCGTTCGCGTGCAGGACCCCGTCGCGTGCGCCTCCGGCATCGTGACCTTCACCGTCGACGGGCTGCCCGCCGGCGAGGTCAGCCGCCGGCTGGCCGAGCGGAACGTGCGGACGGTGTCGGTGCCCGCCAGCCACGCTCAGTGGGACCTCGGCTCCCGCGGTGTGCCGGCCGTCGTCCGCGCCTCCGTCCACGTCTACAACGACGCGGGCGACACCCGGGCGCTGCTCGACGAGGTCGCGGCGATCGCCGGAGCGCGCGGGTGAGCGCCGCCGGCACCAGTACCGGCACGGGCACCGACGTCGCCATCGTCGGCCTCGGCATTCACGGCTCGGCGGCGGCGTATGAGCTGGCCGTGCGGGGCGTGGGCGTCATCGCCTTCGACCAGTTCGCCGAGGGGCACCACCGCGGCTCCTCGCATGGTCGCACCAGGATGATCCGGCGTGCCTATCCGAGCCCGGTGTGGAACGACCTCGTCGGCCGCGCCTATGCCGGCTGGGAGCGCTGGTCCGCCGCGAGCGGCCAGGTCCTGCTGCGCCGTACCGGCGGCCTTTACGCCCACCAGGGTCCGTCCCGGCTCCAGGGGCCCGGCTGCGAGTCGGTGCGGAGCCGGGAGCGGATGCGGGAGCTGATGCCGTCGCTCGCCGTGCCAGCGGGCTACCACGCCGTCTACGATCCCGCGGCGGGCGTGCTCGATGCCGCCGCCGCCCTGGCGGCCGCCCGCGCGGGGGCGCGGGCGGCCGGCGCCGAGCTGGCGTTCGGCGAGCGGATGCTCTCCTGGCAGCCGAGCGGCGACCGGGTCCGCGTGGTGACCACTCACCGCACCATCACGGCCGGCCAGCTGGTGCTGGCGGCCGGCGCCTGGGCCGGCCGGGTGCTCCCTGGCCTGGCGCACCTGTTCGAGGTATGGCGGATCATCACCGTCACGCTGCGCTCCGGGCAGCGGGCGGCGATGCCGCCCGCGCTCGGCGCGTTCTCGGTTGACCGCCCGGAGGGGCTCGTCTTCGGCATTCCCGATGTCGCGGGCGGGGGATTCAAGTGCGGGGTGGACGCGGGGCCCGCCTGGGACCCGGCCACGTCGGCCGCGCCACCCGAGGAGGAAGAGATCGCGGACCTGACCAGGTTGATGACCGGCTACGTTCCCGGCGTGCGGCCCGAGGTCGCCGAGGCGGCCTCCTGCCTGTACACCATGACCGCCGACCGGCGCTTCGTGCTCGGCAGGCTGCCCCGGCAGCAGGCGGTGCTCGTCGCCGCGGCCTGCTCCGGTCACGGTTTCAAGTTCGGGCCGGCCATCGGCGAGGCGGTCGCCGACCTCGCCACCGGGGCCGCCCGGCCTGACCTGGACTTCATCGGCGTCGAGCGGCGGTGCGCCCGATGAGCGCCCGCCGCGCCACGGCGCTGGCCGCGCCGCACCCGGCCGCGGTGACGG